>JAAEOZ010000753.1 GCA_024222685.1 Gammaproteobacteria bacterium
CATCAGACGCCGTAACTGTCGTAATGGTGATTATATTGCTAGCTTCAGGAATTGCTGCAAAGTGATGGCATCAGCGAGAACATTATCACCGGGCCCTTAGCCCTGATACCGCTGATCTGTTGGCCGAATATGGCTGGGTTGCCAGAATAATCATCCCTTCGTATCAGTTGTATGCGTAAATCGGTGCGGTGACACTGTCGCGCCGATGACTTATATTTATGAATAATACATTGACTCCAGACATAGGGAGGCAGCAAAAATCGCAAAATCTATATTGGAATTGGACGCTCGTATCTTTGATGCAGGCGCGGGGACTGGTCTTGTCGGACAGGCTCTTTCGGAAGTTGGATTCCAGCAGTTGATAGCGAGCAATTTATTTTCATCGAGCACCACAAACGCGCTGGATTTTACCAGGGCTTCCGCATCCGCTGTGAAACGCTGGAATAGAATCATCACAAAGGCTACTATCGGCATTAATCGCCAACCTGTTGATTTCGAATATGTACGCTTTAACTAATTGATCAGACTACTGCCCGTACTAGTTTCTAACGATCAGTTACTGGAGGGTTTCATGTGATCCAGACGCACTGGCCCAGAGTCTGGGCTGCATTTCTTGCCGGATGCATCGCAGCATTTCAAATCGGAAAGACCTTTGCTTCTTTGTCGATCATCATCGATGAACTCGGCCTGAGTCTGTTTCAGGCGGGACTTATTCTATCCCTGTTCAGTCTCATTGCAGCTTTTGCCGGAGCAGGATTCGGGTTGTTGTCGGATCGAATGGGTCATTTTCACACCGCACTAGCTGGACTCGTAATTTCATCCTGTGGCAGCTTCCTCGGCGCAACAGCTTTCACAATAGAAATGCTACTGATTTCGCGTCTAATCGAGGGTTTCGGTTTTATCATCACAATTGTTGCATTGCCCTCTCTCATCAGCCGCTCGGCAAGTGATCGCCAACGACCTCTGGTAATGGGCATCTGGGGTGCATTTATGCCCGCAGGCATTGGTGCATCAATGCTAGTCACCCCGCTGCTGCTGGAGTGGCATGGCTGGCGTGGACTATGGAACGATGTCGGGCTTTTCATGCTGCTATGGGCAGCGATATTATATGTCAGCTTTCGTGGCCTGGTGGATAAAGAAGACACTCATTTAAGCTCTTCCGACCTGATAACCAACATACTGCGTACTGGCCCTTTGCTGGTTGTCGCCGGATTTATCTGTTATTCCACTCTCTTCCAATCTCTGACTGCTTTTTTACCTACCATGCTGGTGCAGGATTACGATGTAGAATTGAAGTTGGCAGCACATTTCGGAGCCCTGGTAGTTGTTGGTAATATCATCGGTAATGTCAGTGCCGGCTGGTTGATAGGACGAGGTTACATGCCATGGAAATTACTCGTGGTTTCATTCATCACAATGGGTATATGCGCCTCTATTGTTTTCTCTGAATTCAGCGACCCAACGCTTAAGACAGTTTTCGGGTTTCTGTTCTCAGCCTTTGGCGGGCTGTTGCCCGGAACTGCCTTTGTACTGGCAGCGAGATACTCTATTAAACCATCGCATATGGCATTAATGGCGGGGGCAATGCTACAGGGTGCAGGAATCGGGCAAACCGTCGGTCCATTGATGATAACGTCGTTGGTGGAAAATTCCGGTCAGTGGAGTAGTGCCAATCTGGTTGTGATCGGCATGACAGGAACTGGGCTTTTCTGCGCGTGGTTGTTGCGAAGTCGGGCCTGAGTGACACCGCAAAGATCAAATTATAAAATGAAGGAATTAACAATGACCGAGTATGTAATCACACCACCGTTAACGCCCTCAGTGGCAGTAACGGGTTCGACACAGCGATATCCAGTACGTCGTATTTTTTGCGTCGGTCGAAACTACGCCGCACACGCCAGAGAAATGGGTAAAGACCCGGATCGCGAACCGCCTTTTTTCTTTACCAAACCGGCCGACGCAGTAGTCG
>JAAEOZ010000754.1 GCA_024222685.1 Gammaproteobacteria bacterium
CTCGATTTTCTGGCCAGAAGTCAGCTTCTTGTAACCATCCATTTCAATTGCCGAGAAGTGTGCGAAAATATCCTGTTCCGTATCTTCATCTGTATTTACAAATCCGTAACCCTTAACGTTACTAAACCACTTGACTGTCCCCGTAGGCATGACTCATCCTCTCACGTTGCTGTCGTTAATTCGAAATAAAGACAATCATTGATTGAAAAAAGCTATGCTATCCACTCATCCAACTGAGGTGTTTGACCCTATTTCGTGCCACCCGGCATGAAATCAATGATAGCCAAGCCTTGAATTATTTCAACCTCGGCATTATCTTATAGTTTTAGTTTATGAAAAAACCACTAATCATGTCCGATCAGCAGCACAACAATGACGATGACGACACCCTTTTGCTGGAGCGAACCAAGCCCAAGCTGAAGAAACCGCCGTTGTTTAAGGTTGTCCTGCTAAACGATGATTACACGCCGATGGAGTTCGTCGTACATGTGCTGGAAGCCATATTCGGGCACAACCGCGAAAACTCCACCCGCATCATGTTAAATGTCCACAAGACCGGCAAGGGCGTCTGTGGCATCTATACGCGCGATATTGCAGAAACCAAGGTCACTGCGGTCAACAGCTACGCGCGCGAAAACAAACATCCGTTGCTTTGCGACTTGGAAGAAAGCTGAATCATCGGAATCGAGTTGTATCTTTAAAATGGGTTGAACATTTAGATCACATTCAAGGTCAAATCGTCTATATTTAGAATCAGGATCAACGAGCCGTAAGCCGGAACAATGCTAAATAAAGAACTGGAACAATCGCTGAATAAAGCCTTCCATGACGCCAATGAGAAGCGTCATGAGTTTATTACCGTTGAGCATTTGCTACTGATGCTTAC
>JAAEOZ010000755.1 GCA_024222685.1 Gammaproteobacteria bacterium
AGAAAACGATGATGGAATCACTCGAAGCTATGGAACTTGCGAGTCGCGAAGTGATGGATTTACTCGATCAACTCAGGCATTAGTGGGTTTAAGTTTAAGCTAGAGTCAATTTGAGCTCCGTTTAAAATGAACTAAGTTTAAGTTCGTTGAGTGCTGAATTATTAATTCCACTTCGTGTTTTACCAAATATACGTTGTAATCTTCAAAGAAAAACATATCCACAATTTCGGGGTCATGTGGATTGCACTCTAAGTTGAAGCAGGATCATTTGCCCCATTTATAATGTGTAAAGTTTACCTAACAATATAGGTTTATGGGATAGTGTTGAGTGCTAATAATTTTTACACATTTTCTATAAATTTATTTAAAATATTTTATAAACAATTGAAATATAATAATAATTTATATTTGGCGCAACAACTGCTTATATATTATCCAGTGTTGTTTGGAAATTAATGGAAAAAGTATGAAATCGTTAAAATTATTTAGTACAGGATTGAAATTACTTGCCACGGGCTTGTTGTACGCCTACGCCAGTTCGTCTCTCGCAATAATCTGTGTTGGCGATAATCGCACAGCAGAGGTGGATCCTTCGTCAGCATGTACCTTTTCTAAGGCCATTCCGCCGGGTCCTTTTCCAGACTCAGTCGAATTAGAGGCGTGGGTGCCGTCCTCTGACGGCTGGTTCAACAAAGGTGTTACGAAAAACGGAAGGGACTCACATAGGAAGTTGACCGTAGATCTAACTAGTGGTTCTTGGGGAGACTCCTCTGTTGCCGGTAATTGGGAAATTAAAAGTAATTTCTGGAATGTATTCGATCAGGGAATCATCTCTATACACGTTGGTCATGGTGGTGGTGATCCGGACTGGTTTGCATTTTTGATTGATGAAGGCGCGACATCCGGCATGTTTAGTTATGGTATTGATTCCGGAAGGGGTGGTGGTTTATCAAACATCCGACTATGGGGTGCCCGTGAACCCACTTCGGGAAGAGGTGACGTTCCTGAACCTTCAGTTATACTCCTGTTTGGCGCCGGCCTGATTGGATTCGGACTAGTCCGTAGAAAAGTTAAAGCTTAGTCTTTAATTTATCCCCACTTGAAAAGCCTTTCTTATTTGAGAGGCTTTTTTTTTGGAGTCAGATACCAAATATTTTTCACTCCAGGGACAGATTAACAGCCTCTATAGCATGAATCTCAGTCGTATCATAAAGCTTCACATCGGTATCAGTCTGCTTAACCAGCATACCAATTTCAGTACATCCGAGAATAATTGCTTCGCATCCCTGTTCACGTAATTGATCGATCACATTGAGGTAAATTGCACGCGACTCATCGCGAATATCTCCAAGACAAAGTTGCTGGTATATAATGTCGTGAACTCTGGACCGCCCTTCAGTATCAGGCACGACAACTTCAATACCAAAATTGTCACTGATATGGTCTTTGTAAAAAGATTGTTCCATGGTAAAGCCGGTGCCAAGTAATCCGACCCGTTCTATGCCATCTTCCTGTAGTACCCGTCCGCTAGCATCGGCTATATGCAGCAGGGGAATCGACACCGAGCTTGCAACTGAGTCGGCCACTTTGTGCATCGTGTTAGTGCAAATCAGGAAAAAATCGGCACCGGCGGCTTCGAGTGACTGCGCGGCAGCAGACAATATTTCTGCTGTGGCTGGCCAGTTACCGGCATGTTGAAATTCTTCGATTGGTGCAAAATCCACGCTGACCATGGCAATTTTGGCTGAATGTAATCCACCCAGTCCTGCGCGTACCGCGCGGTTGATTTGCTGGTAATAAAACTGAGTGCTTTCCCAGCTCATGCCACCGATTAAGCCAATTGTTTTCATTTTAAATTTCGTTTTAGGATAATAAAGGTTGGAATATTATCACTAGTTATTAGCCAGGATAAATCTGAATCATCCTTGACAGGTCTTTTTCAGGGCGAAAAAATGGTTGCCATGATGGGATTGGGCTATAGTGAATTGTCACCAGAAGAGCAGTTGATAAAGAAACATACAATTTGCAGAGAGCCGAGCCAGAGGTGCCCAATCCCTTCTTGTTAGTATTATTTGCCCTGAAAAAGTCCTGTCAAGGACGTAGCCGCTATGCGGTGATTCAGATTTATCCATCGTGATAGGGTAGAGAAATGACACGTCGATTCGAATTTAACATAAACCTGTCCGCCGATAAAACGCATCGAATTTATCAGGGGCAGGCGCGTTATATTCTGGTTTATACCGACAATGGAACCAGCCTGCAATTACCTGCTATTAATTTTCAACGCTATGTAACTGAACAGGGTATTCAAGGTCGATTCGAAGTCGAGATTGACGACAGGAACAAAATCATCAGGCTTGCAGCCATTTAGCTATTGCACTGTTGATTCGTACTTTTATCTTACTCAGTCATTCCTGGGTTGTAGATAACAATACAACTTGTCTATTTTGTGACTCGACAACATAATAACCGTTTTACTCAAGTAGATAGACGTGTCCGGTAAAATTATTCCACTTCTGTTATGCCTGTTACTGGTTTTCAGTCTTTCCGGCTGTGGCAACAAGGGGCCGTTGACGCTACCCGAGAAAGAAAAGAAAACTAAACAGGTGAGTTAACAGTTTGGATCATTTTAATTACAGAGACGGCGCTCTACATTGCGAAGAAGTTGCGGTAAGCGAGCTGGCTGAAATTTATGGGACACCTCTTTACGTCTACTCCAGGGCCACCCTGGAGCGGCACTGGCATGCTTTTGATAATGCCTTGTCGAATTTCGATCATATGGTCTGCTATGCGGTAAAAGCCAATTCTAACCTTGCCGTTCTCAATATTCTGGCAAAACTCGGCTCAGGGTTTGATATAGTTTCCGGTGGTGAGCTTGAACGCGTATTACGTGCCGGTGGTGAGGTCGATAAAATTGTATTTTCCGGGGTAGGCAAGCAGCGCAATGAAATTCAGCTGGCTATAGATCATGACATTCATTGCTTCAATGTGGAGTCTGAACAGGAACTCGATCAACTCAATTTAATCGCCTCGCAAAACCATAAAATCGTTCGTGTTTCCTTTCGTGTAAACCCCGATGTCGATGCGAAAACTCATCCTTATATTTCAACGGGGTTGAAGGAAAACAAATTTGGAATCGCTTTCAGCGAGGCTGAACGTATTTATACCAAAGCGGCTAAACTGTCGCATATCGATGTGATGGGTATCGATTGTCATATCGGTTCGCAGCTTACGGAACTATCGCCCTATATCGATGCGCTGGATCGACTGCTGAATTTGATAGAGCGTTTAAATAATAGTGGCATATCGATTCGGCATCTTGACCTCGGTGGTGGCCTGGGTATCCGATATCGTGAGGAAACACCGCCATTACCGGCGGAATGGTCGGCTGCTCTGACCGAACGATTAAAGCATTTCGACGGTAAGATCGTTGTTGAGCCTGGTCGTGCGATCGCGGGTAATGCCGGCATACTGGTCAGTCGTGTCGATTATCTAAAGCTGTCTGATGATAAAAATTTTGCCGTAATAGACGCTGCTATGAATGACCTGATCCGGCCTGCTCTGTATGCTGCCTGGCAGGATATTGTTCGTGTCGAGCAGAAAAGTGACGCCGAACACAGAGTGTACGACATCGTCGGTGCTATTTGCGAAACCGGTGACTTTCTCGGCAAGGAGCGTTCGATGCAACTCGAACAAAATGATCTGCTGGCCATTCGATCTTCAGGAGCCTACGGATTTGTGATGTCGTCCAACTATAATACGCGTTGCCGTAGTGCCGAAATTATGGTCGATGGTGACAAACATTATTGCGTGCGCAGGCGGGAAACTATCGACCAGCTTTTAGGTGGCGAAAGTTTGATTCCATGAAATTGAAATTCAGCAAGATGCACGGCCTTGGAAATGATTTTATGGTGATCGATGCGATTAATCAGTCGTTTAATGCCGAGCCGAGGGTCATCAGAGAATGGGCCGAGCGTCGTACTGGTATCGGTTTCGATCAGATGTTAATTGTCGAATCGTCACAAACCGAAAAGGCCGAATTCCGTTATCGGATATTTAACGCTGATGGTGGCGAAGTGTCACAATGCGGTAACGGTGCCAGATGTTTCACTCGTTTTGTGCGCGAAAATGGATTAACCGATCTCGATATCATACCGGTAGAAACCAATACCGGCCTGCTCGAACTTCGAGTGGTTGATGACTCACGAGTGACTGTCAATATGGGCGTCCCGCAATTCGATCCTGCATTAATTCCACTGGCCACAGATTATGAACAGAAGCAATATGTGCTAAGGCATGAAGGGGAAGACATCCACTTTAGTGCTTTATCAATCGGTAACCCGCATATGGTAATCGAGGTCGACAACGTTGATACTGCGATGGTCGGGAATCTGGGGGAATTTTTTGAGTCACACGAATTTTTTCCTGATCGTGTTAATGTCGGTTTTATTCAGATCATTGACCAAAAGCGTTTTCGATTACGCGTATTTGAACGCGGTGTTGGAGAGACTCTTGCCTGTGGCAGTGGTGCCTGTGCGGCGATGGTGGCCACATGTAAACTGGGTAAACTGGATAATCAGGCTACTGCTTCGTTGAGAGGTGGAGAGCTTAATCTGCAATGGCAAGGAGACGGAAAGCCCGTTATGATGACAGGTGATACAGCCCTGACGTTTGAAGGTGAGATTGAATACGAGTAGCCATGATGAGTAAGCTAAGCAGTAAGTCAGTTATAAGCGATGAGTCGAATGCGATAGAGTTTCTTCGCCAGAATCCCGATATTCTGATGTCTTATCCGGAAGTTTTCTCCACCATGGAAATACCGCATCAATCAGGTGGTGTCACCTCGCTGGTTGAGCGCCAGATGAAAATGTTACGTGAGGAAAATCAGACGCTGAAAAACAACATGGATGAATTGGTCAATATTGCCCGTGAAAACGAAGAATTAAATCAGCGATTTCATCGACTCGCGCTGGAGTTGATCAGCACCGATCAGCTCGATGATGTGCTGGCGATGGTGCAGAATCAGGTGCAGACATTTTTCTATACGGATTATGTCTGTTTCCGTTTTTTACCTTCGATAATCGATCGTAAAAGCCGTCTCAAGGCGCATTATCTCAGTCGTGATAGCAGCATACTAACGACTGTCGAGCTCTGGTTGAAGCATCGCAAAGCCATTTGCGGGCGTCAGGATGAGAAAATTAACCATGAGCTGTTTGGCGAAAGCATCAATATCGGATCGAGTGCCATCATACCACTGTTTCACGCCGGAGATCTCGGCTTGCTCTGCCTTGGCAGTGTCAGTGATACGCGCTTCAATAAAACCATGGGTACTATATTCCTGCAGCAGCTCGGCGAACTGGTCAGTATTCGCGTCCAGGGACTGTTGGGTAACTAGTCATGAAGGCGTCACAATATCTGGAAGCATTCATCCAGATGTTACGAAGCGAGAAATATTATTCTGAGCATACCTGTCGGAACTACCAGCGAGATCTGCAGCGCTTTTACCAGTTTCTTCAGAAAATAAATATTAGTGCCTGGCAGAAGGTGCAGTACGGTGAAATCAGTGCCTATGCTGCATTTCGATTTCGCAACGGCAAAAAATCTACCACCATCCAGCGAGAGCTTTCTTCAATTCGAAGTTTTTATCAGTTTCTGGTTCAACAGAAAAAACTTAAAAATAATCCTGCGAGGGATGTTAGTGCACCTAAGGCCGATCAGTTATTACCTAAAACCTGCGATGCCGACCGGATCGCGCAGCTATTAAGAAATGACGGTAGCGAAGATGAATTGTTAGTCCGTGATCTCGCCATTTTCGAATTGATATATTCTTCGGGATTACGGCTGGCTGAGCTGGTCGGCATTAATCTTCAGGATATCGATCTGTCACAACAGCAACTGGTAGTCACCGGCAAAGGTAATAAGACCCGTTATCTTCCGGTCGGTAGCAAAGCCAGAGAGGCAATTCAAAAATGGCTGAAGATACGCGGAAATTTTTTACGTGACAACACTCCGGCACTATTTATAAGTAAGCTTGGAAAACGCATTTCAGCGCGCAATGTTCAAAGCCGTCTCAATCATTTAGGCCAGCGCCAGTCTCTCGACCAGCAACTATCTCCCCATAGCCTGCGTCATTCGTTTGCAACCCATCTGCTGGAATCGAGTGGCGATTTGCGCGCAGTACAGGAATTACTCGGACATGCCAATATCAGTACTACGCAGATATATACGCATCTCGATTTTCAGCATCTGGCAAAAGTGTATGATGGCGCACATCCGCGAGCGAAGCGTAAGAGATGATGGCCGGAACTGGCCATAGCTTATAGCACCGGCGATCATCAATAAGTTCACAATTGATGATTTTCTGAGAGTATAATAATATTAACCATAAGAATTAAAGGGTATTAGTTGAGTGGAAATAGGAGATGGTAAACAAAGGGTTTCGTGTAGCTGATTGGCAGGTTGATCCCTCAACATGCCAGATAAGCCAGCAGGATAAAATCGTCAAGCTCGAACCCAAGGTCATGGAGCTGCTGGTATACATGGCCAAACATCCGAATGAAGTGCTTTCGAGGGATGAATTGCTGGATAATGTCTGGGTCGGTATGGTGGTTGGTTATGAGGCGTTGACCAATGCCATTATCAAACTACGTAAAGCTTTTGCCGACGATGCCCGGCACCCACGGGTGATCGAAACTTTCCATAAGAAAGGCTATCGGCTAGTTGCCGAAGTGAATAATGAGCAATTGCTCAAGGTAGAAAACCCGTCGCCTGTGCCGGACGAGCTGAATTCGAGAAAAGCCCTCTCGGGGCTATGGAAGTTGGGATTTGCACTGTCTCTGGTCGCCATCCTGGGTTTCGCCATCTGGGAGATATTCTACCGCCTGGATTCCCGGGCTAAGCTGCAATTAAGTCCTCAACTCGAGTTACCGGACAAACCATCAATAGCGGTACTGCCGTTTGTTAATACCGGTAACAACGCAGAGCATAGCTATTTCAGTGATGGAATTACCGACGATCTTATTACTGATTTATCGAATTTATCAGGTTTATTTGTGATCTCACGAAATTCTACATTTCAGTATAAGGGTCGTGCGGTAGATGTCAGGCAGGTAGCGAGTACGCTGGGGGTTCGATACATTCTGGAAGGTAGCGTGCGTCGAAGTGGTGATCAGGTGCGAATCAATACCCAGCTTATTGATGGTAGTAGCGGCGGTCAGATATGGGCCGAGCGTTATGACGGCGATCTGGAAGATGTATTTGAACTGCAGGATCGAGTGACGGAAAAAATCATCAATGCTCTGGCGATGCAGTTAACTGAACCCGAAAGACAACTGCTAGCTTCGGCAGAAACTTCAAATCCGGAAGCTTATGATGAATTCCTGAAGGGGTGGGAACGCCACTGGCGGTTTTCGCGTAGTGATTTTTCTCAAGCCGAGTTTCATTTTCGAAATGCCTTGCGACTCGACCCCGGCTATACCCGGGCCAACGC
>JAAEOZ010000756.1 GCA_024222685.1 Gammaproteobacteria bacterium
ATAAACATCAAGTTTTTCGTGTCCGAACATGTTCCTCGATCCGATAGCGATACCGATAGCGATCCCGTAGTTCTCTCGAGGCTGAACGTTGACCCGGAAAATGGGATCACACTCCATAGCAGACAATACGACATAGCAGACAATACGACAAATCGGCTGAAATGAGCAGGTTCTCGGCGTCCGCAGCGATATCCGGATTAGCCGGGATGAGGTGATCCCAAGGTGTAAACCGGGAAATTGCTCATCCATCTTACCATTTATGCCATTGTTGAGGATAATCGAATAAACAGGTTCAGGGCAAGCGTCGATTACGCCCGATCCATGTATGTTTTCCAACGATTTCGACCCGATCGACTCCTATCCCTGGTAAGAATCGCCCACAGAATCGACGTGGCCGGATAGTTGCAGAATAATCAACAAGAACAATAACAATAACAAGTAATATGCGATAGAGTCTGAGAAAATTACGGGTATTCCTTGACAAAGCCCTAAAAATCGCCACAATTAGCGGAATACCGGTGTGATGACGTCTTCGAACGCCTTCGAGCACCTTTGCTCAAAATGGTCAGAGAAGAAAATTCCCGGCAAGCTGAAGTACTTTTCAGCTACGCCTTGGAAAAAGGTGAATCAAGGGGGCTTCTGGCAGAGGGGATTTTCTTTGGCAGGTAATTGAGAGATCGTTGGTTTCAATTTAGTGAGTTTGAATTTAGTGAATAGATCAACCCGAATCATTGGCGTAGTCATCTTCACGTCAGTGCTGAGCGCCTGTAGTCAACAGGATGCTGATAAGTCGACCGCAAGCCAGGCAGAGGTCAAGCCTGTGAGCAAAGAGCTGTTATTGACCCAGCGCGCCGAAGATCGTTGGCAGGCGCTGATCGCATGGGACATGGAAAAAGCCTATGCTTATCTCAGTCCGGGTACCCGTGAGGCGATGCCTCTACCCGTATACATGAAAAAACAAGCGGTCAGTCCATTTCAGATGACAGATGCTGTGGTGAAAAACACCCAGTGTGGGGAACAGGTCTGCACATTGAAGATGGAACTGCGCTATATATACAATGGTACAGTTGCCGCCATGCGCGGTCAGGAAGACATCACCAGGATCACCGAGAAATGGATCGAGGCTGACGGTAACTGGTTTTATATGCCAAACTAGGTTTGTATGCCGATGTGTTGTAAAATTGGCACACGTCGCATGAATAACAAAAAAATGCGAAAATTATTTGATATGCATTTTTTTGTATGGTATTGTTCGGTTCAGCTGCATCAAGTCACGGTGGCGGTTTGATGGTAAAAATGCTTTTTTTGACTACACAGTCACCTATAGATCTATAGTTGAATAGCTTTCAATTTAAGGAGTTTTGATAAATGACTATGAAAAAGAAAATTCTGTCCGCGGC
>JAAEOZ010000757.1 GCA_024222685.1 Gammaproteobacteria bacterium
CAGCCCTGATTCGCAGCGGCAGTGCACTGATAATCCTCGGGCTTTGTGGTCTTTCTGTTTCGTTGCCGAATGGGCCGCTATGGACGATTATATTAACAGGCCTTCTCTGTAATGCCGGCTTTGGTATGATGTGGGGTTTTATCATCAAACGAGTTGTTGCCAGTGCCGAGAAGCAGGACAAAAATCGAGCTGCAGCGTTGTTGCCGATGACACTGCAGACCGGATTTGCACTTGGTGCGGCCCTCAGCGGAATTATTGCCAATAGCCTGGGATTAGGTCTGAGTGTAGATGCAGATGGCTTAAAAAGGATTGCTTTCTGGATTTTCGCTGGATTTATCCCGATCGCTATGCTGGGTAATGTTTTCGCCTGGCGATTTGTTCGAGCCAGCTAAAAACGACTGGCGCTTAGTGAATCCGGATCAATTGAACGCTTCTGACCACTGACAATTTCGTAGATCAACTGAGCCGTGGCGGTAGCCTGTGTTAAGCCCAGATGGCCATGTCCAAATGCGTAAATCACATTCGGATGTCGGCTCGCCGTGCCTATCACGGGTAGTGTATCCGGTGTTGTCGGGCGTATTCCCATCCATTGTTCGCCATCTGTCAGTTGTAGCTCAGGCACCAGCGCTTTGGCTTTACGTAGCAGTGCGTCCGAGCGTTTATAGTTAGCCGGGCGGTCGAGGCGGGCTATCTCCGATGCGCCGCCTACACGAACGCCATCTGCCAGCGGTGCAATGACAAACCCATGTGGTGCAAAGAAGATGGTCCTGGTCAAATCCGGCAGGGCCGATTTAGGCAGGGTGGTGTTGTAGCCGCGTTCTCCTGTTAAAGGAACATTGTCTCCCAAAGCCCGGCTTAGTTCACCCGACCATGGACCAGCCGCAATAATAACTTTATCTGCCATGAGGGAGTCGGCACCCTGCAGAGCTACTTCTACTCTGCCCTCTTTTGGAGTTAACCCAACTACATTATGGTAGATAGTCGCTACGGCGTTTGGTTGAATATGTTTATGTATCGCCAGGCAGAAATCATTGGGATTGCTCACTAACTGGAAGTTCGGCGAATGAATGCCGCCGAAGATGTTGTTGGCGAGGCCTGGTTGATATCTGTGTAACTCGCTTCCCTGGTAACACTCGTATTCCACATCGTATTTCTGACGCAGTCGCCAGGATTTCTGCGCAGCCAGGTACTGGGATTTGGTGTCATAAAGATAAAGTGCACCTGTAGTATTAACCATCTTATCGAGATTAGTTCGCTCGAGCATCTGCGGTAAAGTCGTCTTGCCAAGCTGCATGAGCTTTGCCTGTACTCGCAGACTTTGTTCAAACGTCGACTTGCGGGAAGCCAGTGCAAAGCGAATCAGCCAGTTCAGGGTGTAAGGTAAATCCTGTGGAATAATGGAAAATGGGCCAGCGGGATCCATAATCCAGCGCAGGGACTGTAGTATCGTCGTATAAGATGCCATTGGCATGACTTCGGAAAAAGCAAACCCGGCTGCATTGCCATAGCTTGCACCTGCGGCGATTCGGTCCTTTTCTATGATAGTAACTTCATGTCCCTGGCTGACAAGCTTTTCTGCTGCACATAAACCAATTATGCCGCCACCGATTACAATTACATCTTTCACCGATTAATTGCTTCGAACTTGCGATAAGCAAGTGCTGACAAAGCCAGGTCACCCAGTGCATGCCCCCTGAATACGAAAGCTGTGCGATCTTCCGTATGATCCCGACCGTTCACTTTTCCTGTTACCAAACCGGAAAGGTCACCATCAACGTCGGCAGGATCGGCCAGTTTGTTGGGCAAGCTAGCCTCCTGTTGCAAATCGTCAATGATCAGACGATCCAGGGTTGAAAAGCTGTTTTTGTGCCAGGGTACGGCAAGATCAACAATTGTGGCAAAGCTGCCAGCGGCAAGCCACTCGGCGCTGAGGAACGGGCCCGTTACATCCGTGTGAGTGACGGAAGTGACAAGCAGATCAACTGACTCGACGGTTTGCTGCGCGGTTTCGCAAACACATGATTTCAAACCAAGATCCTCTGCCGCCCGGCACAATGCATCGATGTTCTTTTGGCCGCGACCAAATATTTTAATGTGCTGTAATGGAAACATATCTGCAAACAGTTTTAAATGGCTTCGGGCCTGGACACCACAACCGATGAATCCCATTGTGGAAGCCGATGGATTGGCCATATATTTTGCGGCAGTTACACTCAATCCTGCGGTACGGATTGCGGTAACCCAGTTGCCGTCGATGATTGCGACAGGGACACCGGTCTCGCCGTTTAAAAGCGTGACCAGGCCGTTGATCTGTGGAAGCCCAATTTCGACATTGCGAGCATTCAAAATCAACGACTTTGTTGCCGCTAGCGGCGGTTCGTCCATGGCTGCCAGTGTCGCCATGATGTAGCGACCATCCGGTGGTAAAATGACAGCCTTTGGTGCGCTCCAGGCCTTGTTAGCCTGACTGCCGCGAATGAGATGTTCGAGAGTTTCGACAATGTCCTGGGCTTTGATGTCGAGGTCTGTTAATTCTTCTTCAGAGTAATATGGGATATGTTTAGTCATATAGAAATCAGTGTAGTGAGTTATAGACAGCCCTACGAAAATCGAGACGACCACTGTGAGTCATTGAAGGCATATATTGCTGCATGAGTATGCCGACAATGTCTTCTACCGGGTCTATCCAGCAATAGGTGTCGGCCATGCCGCCCCAGCCGAAATCGCCAATGCTGCCGATCTGATCGGCACCCATGTTAATGCAATAACCGAGACCGAATCCATAGCCGTCAACGACATCGGGCACTATGCCATTAAAGGTCAGTGGAAATAATTTATCTGAAACGTGATTTTGCGTCATCAGCTCGACAGTTTCCTTTTTGATTATACGCGCAGCGTTCAACTCGCCACCATTAAGCATCATTTGTGCGAACTGCCAGTAGTCATCAATTGTCGATATGAGACCGCCCCCACCGGACTGGAAGTTTACCTTACTGGTATTGGTAGCTGGTATGAATGGCGAATCTTCATTGGCCTCGAGTGCTGCTAAGTGATCGTCTCCCTGTATGCCATAAAGTGTTGCGAATCGATGAAACTTGTCCTGCGTAACCTCAAAGGCAGTATCGATCATATCCAAAGGCTCGAAAACAGTTTGTTGCAGATAGTCGCCAAAAGGCATGTCACTCATTAACTCAACCAGATAACCGCATATATCGGTAGCGACGCTATATTGCCAGCGACTACCCGGTTGCGCTAGCAGCGGCAGTTCAAAAATAACGTTCATGAACTCCTGCAGGTCTGGGCCCTGTTTCAAAGCATCCCAGACCACGCTATAGAGTTTGTCGACAGGCTGATTGTCAGCATCGAAACCGTAACTGAAGCCGGCAGTATGTGTCAGTAACTGCCGAATAGTGATATGGCTTTCGAGATCTTCGTAATTGCCATCATCGCGATATACCTTAAGATTGCCGAGTGCCGGGATCCATCGGTGAGCAGGGTCGTCAAGCTCAAACAGGCCTTTTTCGAACAGTGTCATTAAGGCAACGCTGGTAACCGGTTTGGTCATCGAATATATTCGAAATAGCGTGTCGAATGTCATAGGCGTTTGCAATGCTATGTGCTGGAATCCACAGGTCTGTTTGTGAACAATTTCCCCGTGCTGGCTGACAAGCGTTACCATGCCCGCAGTTTTACCTTCGTCAACATAGTGTTGCATCATTTTATTAATGGCTTCTATAGTCAATTTATTCATAGTGAGAGCTATCATATTTTCTTATCTTCGGCGTAAGTTTAGCCTTAATTGGGATATTACGATATATTGCTGGTATGACAGCAGAAGATAGTAAATCATCAGCCAGTACCGATAAACTTCATCGGGCTTATCTCGCCGGGAGTTCACAGGAAACTGCTGATGTATACGATGACTGGGCCAGTGAGTATGAACAGCATATGAAAAATGTTGGTTATACCCACCCGGCAATGGTGGCTTCCATGGTGGCCCGTCACGTCCCGGCCAGTAAAGAACAGGTACTGGACGCAGGGGCGGGTACCGGCGTTCTCGGTGAAATTTTGTCAGCATTGAGTTACCCCAATATTATCGGTCTCGATGCCTCAGAAGGTATGTTGAAAATTGCTGCCTTAAAAACGAATTATCTGGAGCTCACTCACCAGTTTCTCGGGCAGAGGCTGTCATTTGACGACGATACTTTCGCACTGGTGGTAAGCTCCGGGGTATTTACCCAGGGTCACGCACCACTTGACGGTCTGGACGAACTGGTTCGCGTCACGCGGTCTGGAGGTTACCTTGTTTTTTCCATAGCTCGCACTTATCTGGATGGACCTTTTGAACAAAAACGTCAACAGCTGGAAAAACAGAACCTGTGGCGATTTGTTGATGCATCCGAGCGCTACAATTCAACACCTTTGGAAGATACTTTGATAGCGCAGGTATTTGTGTTTCGAGTGGTTTGAGTGCTAAATCACTCTTCTACCGTCAGTACACGGATAAGATCAGTACTACCAGCCTGTTGCTGGAAACCAGCAGTCACTACAACGACATCGCCGGTTTTGATATAACCCAGTTGTTTTGCACGAGTTAGCGCAAATTCGATCTTATCCCTGTCATCATTACCGCCTTCATAAAGGATTGGGATGATGCCCCAGTTCATGCACAGCCGACGCATTACCTGTTTTGTATAAGTCACAGCGAGGATTGGGCAGTCCGGACGATTTTTCGAAATCAGGCGCGAGGTAAAACCCCTCTCAGTGAGACTGAAGATAGCGGTAGCCTTGAGCTGGTCTGCCATATTGACCGCCGACTGGCTGACTACTTCTGGAATAATGTTCAATGGATTCATATGAATCTTTTGCAGGTAGCCGTACTCGCGTAGTGAAGCCTCGGTACGCTGGGCCAGATCCGACATGGTCCTTAATGCCTCTACAGGAAATTTACCGATCGCGGTTTCGCCGGACAGCATGACGGCGGATGTGCCATCGAGGATTGCGTTGGCGACATCGCTGGCCTCAGCTCGGGTGGGTTTTGGATTTCGTTCCATCGATGCCAGCATTTCGGTAGCTGTGATAACCGGCTTGCCGTTCATGACCGTGGTACGGATGATTTTCTTTTGAAATCGAGGTACCTCGGCCAGCGGTAGTTCGACGCCGAGGTCACCACGAGCCACCATGACACCGTTTGCTACGGAGACGATTTCTTCCAGATTGCGAATTCCAGCTTTATTTTCGATTTTGGCGATGATCGGCGTGAGTTTGCCGGTTTCGCGGAAAATTTCACGGATTCGATTGATATCGTCTGCACTTTGTACAAAAGAGGCCGCCAGATAGTCCACATCATTGTCTGCTGCAAAGGTGACTTCGCGTACGATGTCGTCCTGATATTCAGGACTCACCGCACTCATTTCAAGCTCGATATCCGGCAGATTTACACTTTTACTTTCCTTCAACAGGCCGCCGTGGACGACCCGGCAAATGATAAAATTATCAGATATTGAGCTGACTTCAAGTTCGATAGCACCATCATCCAGTAAGATCAGTGTTCCGCTTTTTACCTCTGAAGGCAGGTTTCGATAAGTTATAGAAACGCCCTGCGATGAACCGATGCGATCGTCGGTATACAGGGTGAATTCTTCTCCGGAGATCAGCTCTGCCGATTTGTCTTCCAGTTTACCGGTTCGGACCTCTATGCCTCGAGTATCGACCATAATAGCCACAGGTTGATCCATAGCCTTTGCGGTATCGCGGATTAATTTCAGGAGCGCCCGGTGATCGTCATAACTTCCATGAGACAGGTTCAGGCGAGCAACATTCATACCGGCAGCGATCATTTCCTTCAGAATGTCGGGGGAATCGCTGGCCGGGCCGATGGTGGCGATGATTTTGGTTTTGCGCAGCTTGTTCATTAGTGTGATTGAGAGAAATTCATGGTTCAGGGATGAAAGGGGCGCTACCTTACCATGAGCTGGTTTTAAACGTCATCTATTGGTTGGTTTTCAGGCTACCCATGAGGGTTTTAAACTCAAGTTTTGGAATTCGTTCTAACTATGTTCGCCATACGGATTATATTCACTGGAACCCTGTAAAACACGGTCGGGCAAAACAGGTTAAAGGTTGGCCGTACTCCAGCTTTCATAAGCATGTAGATCAAGGTGTCTATCCTTTGGATTGGGCTTGCGATATCGATGAGTCAGATAATTATGGAGAATAACGAAAATGGTGCGGTTCGTACCTTTTATGCCCTGTGGGTGCACCGCATCCTACGGCCCTAGCCATTCACTATCGTGATCATTCTCCCAATAAAAGACAAATAGATAATATCGTGTAATATGCGTTATGGACATTGGTTACGCATTCGTGATCCATAAGGTCTTTATAGTTCAGTAGTAGATAAATCTACATGTCAAACCTTATCCCACCCCGAAACGACCAACTTCGCTTATCGAAGTTAACTATACTTTCATCGAATCCGTTTCGGTAATCAAAAAACCAGACAAGCCCATATTTTTGAATAGCCAGGAACGAATTATTGTCTGGACCAGGTAGTGATAGCTGGACATTGATATTTCCGTTACCTGATTTTTTTCCGCCACTAACTAGTATACTCAAGCGTTTTAATTCGGAGTAATTTAGGTGGTAACCTATAACAAAATTCCCCAGGTACTGTTCAACCTTTTGATTATTTGAACTCTTGTTCAGTGTTACACGACCCCGTAACGAAAAGCTGTGCCTACCACCTTCAAGTTCACGGGTGGGCTCTTTTGCGTAATCTATTGCACTCAAATTGTATCTGAAGTCTACAAATGCGACGTCCCAGGATCGGGATCCAGATTCGTCCTGTCCATTCGACCTATGGCGCCATCCGATCCTGTATCTCCCTAATGACGATTCGGATTTTGACCAACCATAATATCTTTGGTAGAAAAAAGAAGGCATATAATCAGTATTATTGATTGGCGCTGAATCATCGTTTACTTCCAGTATTGATTTTTGTGTATAAGTAAACCAGATAGAGCTTTTATTGGTGTCGAAATAGTCGCCAAGTGAGTTGGACTCATTGTCAAATAAAATTTTAGCAAAACTAAACTGGAATAAAACATCTTGAGACTCAGGAGTCTGTGCACTATTTTCGCCATAAATAAAATAGTTTGGTTCGAATGCCTGAAATTTGAGGAATGCGTCGTTTTCTGATGCGTTTGCCGAGTTAATTATGGTTAACAGCAATAAATAAAGTAACGACGAATATTTGGCGATTTGAATAAATTTCGCCCGTCTGCAATTAAGTTTAGCTGATACAAACTGATTCGAGGTGTAAAAAAAATCAGTCCAAGTGATTGATTTCATATCCTTAATCTCCATTTCCATAATTTATGGAAACCCGTCTGCTCGGGTAACCCATCGGTATTCCACGCGTTGAATATCAATACAAATAGTAGTATTAACACTAATAATATACGATTTTACCACACTGTTTACTTTAACCTCCCCATAACTGACTATAGCGACAATACCGCCTGCAAAACTAAATCAGTTACCAACACACCAGGATACCAAATGACCACAACAACAAAACTCGATTTCATCTCGGACGTTGTTTGCCCGTGGTGCATTATTGGCTTTAAACGATTGCAACAAGCCATTAGCGAGTTAGGCATTCGAGAGCGGATAGAGATCGAGTGGCAGCCCTTTGAACTGAACCCCGACATGCCTGCTGAAGGTGAAAGTCTACCGGAGCACATAATTCGTAAATATGGCACAACAGCGGAAGAAGCGGCACGCACTGCTGACCAGATTACAGAGCTCGGGGCAGAGATGGGGTTCAAGTTTGACTTTTTTGACGGCATGCGAATAGTCAACACGCGAGACGCACATATCCTGCTTGGCTATGCAAAAGACCATGGAAAACAGAGCGAACTCAAAATGCGTTTATTTGACGCATATTTTAATAAACGAAAAGATATTTCCGATCGGCAAATTCTGATTCAGGAAATACAAAGCCTAGGCCTGAACACTGATGAGGCGTTGGCAAGACTGGATAATGCTGCTGCTCGTGAACAGAATAAAAGTCAGGAAGCGTATTGGCGAAATCGGGGAGTGACAGCTGTACCGACAGTCGTCTTCGGCAACATTGGCGCTCTTGTTGGCGCGCAACCAGTTGATGTTTACAAATGGACGTTAACTGAGTTATTAGCCACTGAAAATTCTGGAAACCTGGAACATCACAATGAGAAATAAAGAGGAGAAAGGATTAGAAAAATTGTTATGATGGGTCTCATCATATTTATTATTGTGGGACGCCTCCTTGGCAAATATCGAATTTTCAAAAGATGATAAAGATGCGATTGTTGGTAAAATTCAGCCATTTAGACGCTAAACACCGGATAAGGAGTATCCCATGAACCCAACATCGGTTGACTTACCCCCTAAAACACTCGATATACAGCAATCTTTAGCCGAGGTATTTGGTTTTACACAATTTAGACCCGGCCAGCAGCAAACGGTTAAGCAGCTTCTTGGCGGTTTTTCATCACTGGCAATCTTCCCCACCGGCTCAGGTAAATCACTTTGTTATCAGTTTAGCGCTTTACACTTACCCCACTTAACGTTGGTGGTGTCACCACTGTTGGCCCTGATGAAAGATCAGCTGGAATTTATGCAAGCCAGGGGCATCAGTGCAGCCAGTATTGATTCCACGCTTACGCCTGAGCAAAGCAAACAAACGATGCGGGATGTGCGTTCGGGAAAGATCACCATATTAATGGTGTCGGTAGAGCGCTTTAAAAACGAACGTTTCCGGCAGTTTATTCATGGTGTGCCGATGTCTATGCTGGTGGTGGATGAGGCTCACTGTATCTCAGAATGGGGCCATAACTTTCGCCCGGACTACCTTA
>JAAEOZ010000758.1 GCA_024222685.1 Gammaproteobacteria bacterium
ATATCTGAACTGAATTCCTGATCGCGAAATACTGTCAGACCCTCTTTCAGACTTAGCTGAAACCAGTCCCGACAGGTGACTCGATTACCGGTCCAGTTATGAAAATATTCGTGCCCAATTACCGCTTCTATAGCCAGAAAGTCGTTATCGGTTGCCGTCTGGGTGTTGGCGAGCACATATTTGGTGTTGAAAACATTCAATCCTTTATTTTCCATTGCACCCATATTGAAATCATCAACGGCAACAACCATATACAGGTCGAGATCATATTCCAGACCAAATACTTCTTCATCCCACTGCATAGCCTTTTGTAGAGATATCATCGCGTGGCCACACTTTTCGCTGTTATGATGTTCTGTATATATCTGTAGACTAACCTGCCTTCCTGAAACTGTTGAGTAGTTGTCTTCTATACAGGCAAGGTCACCCGCAACAAGTGCAAAAAGATAACTTGGCTTCGGATAGGGATCGTGCCACTCCACCCAGTGAATGCCGTCGTCTAGCCCGCTATCGAGACGATTACCATTCGACAATAACACCGGGAAGCGAGCTTTATCTCCCTTGATTCGCGTGCTGAACACCGACATAACATCCGGCCTGTCGATATAATAGGTAATGTATCGAAATCCCTCCGCTTCACATTGTGTACAGAAATTGCCATTAGACAGATATAGTCCTTCAAGCCTGGTATTAGCGGATGGATTTATCTCTACTTCACAGCGAAGTTCGAATTCATCCGGCACCTGATGAATGGTCAAACTATGTTCAGAAATCACATACTCAGATGATCTCAGACTGACACCGTCAATAACTATTGAATGCAGCTTCATTTCCATACCGGCTAGCACCAATGGCGCTTCGGCCTTACCAAGCCGTTTTACTGTCAGGCAACTCTTAACCTGTGTGCGCTCGGCATCCAGTTCAAATTCCAGAAGAGTCTGCGTGATGGTGAAATCAGGTAAAGTATATTCGCATAGATATTTGCGTTTTTGAGGATCAGTTTTCATCGAGAATCTGTTTTATTTCTACCGTCTGAAATTACTGACGCAGTTTACCTGAAAACGTCGGAGAATTTGGCAAATATGGTTTAAGACCGATGTTATTTCCGCTATGATGCGCAGCAATTTTCTGAACCCCCTGGAGACATCCAACCATGGCCATTGAGCGTACCATTTCAATCATCAAACCCGACGCAGTTGCAAAGAATGTTATCGGCGAAATTTACAGCCGATTCGAGAAAGCCGGTCTGCAAATTCTAGCCGCCCGCATGGAACATTTAACTCCAGAGAAAGCTGGTGAATTTTATGCGGTCCACAAAGAGCGACCTTTTTATAATGATCTGGTAGCTTTCATGACCTCAGGTCCGGTTATTGTCCAGGTACTCGAAGGTGAAGATGCTATCGCGAAAAATCGTGAAGTCATGGGTGCAACCAACCCTGCCGAAGCAGCACCTGGTACTATTCGTGCTGATTTTGCCAAAACTGTCGATGAAAATGCAGTTCATGGCTCGGACGGACCGGACACGGCAAAAGCTGAAATTGAATTTTTCTTCGGCAGCGACGGTGTTTGTCCGAGAACACGTTAAGCCTGACTGTTAGCCCCGCCCATGCGGAGCATCAAAATCTATGACTGGTCCCATCGGTACAATGCCGGTGGGATTCACACTGAGATGGCTAGCGTAGTAATGCTTTTTGATATGATTAATATTTATCGTATCCCTGATACCAGGGTATTGATAAAGATCCCGCATATATCCCCAGAGATTCGGGTAATCGATTAAACGTCGCAAATTACATTTAAAGTGACTGTAGTACACCATATCAAATCGAAAAAGTGTCGGAAACAATCGCCAGTCTGCCTCGGTAGGAAAGTTCCCGATTAAATATCGGTTTCTTGATAAGATTTCTTCTAGCCAGTCAAGGGTATCAAACAAAGGAACTACAGCCTTTTCATAGGCAGCCTGTGTCCGTGCAAAACCACATCTATACACACCGTTATTCAAGGTATCGTAGACTCGGCGATTGATTTCATCGATTTCCTGACGATATTCCTCTGGATAGTAATCAAGAGTATTACCCGTCAAATCATCAAAAGCCGAATTAAACATACGGATAATTTCCGAAGACTCGTTATTTACAATGGTATCTTCATGTTTATCCCACAATGCCGGGACAGTTACGACATCGGTGCACCCAGCTTCGGCGCGCTGATAGACTTCATACATATTAGCTGCGCCGTTGATGTCGGCAATCACGCCTTCGCCGGCATCAAAAGTCCAGTCATCTTC
>JAAEOZ010000759.1 GCA_024222685.1 Gammaproteobacteria bacterium
ATAGGCGTTCTGAGGGATACACAAAATTATACCCTACCCTCGGCCAAGGGAATGGGGCTTATTGATTTGCCAGCATATCGTGTTAAAGCAGATATTGAGAGCTGGAACACAATACTTACCTGGATATTGAAACAAAACTATACCACGTAGCCCTTGCCTTCCCATGCCGCTGTATACGTCCAGAGTTCACCAGCTCCCTCAACCGAACTTTCAGTGTATTTTGGTTCGCGCCACTTAAATCCACCATCTGCGCAATCGTTAGACGCCTATGTTCACCCAGGAGTTTAAGCACCTCGACGGAAAGTAGCGGCATTGAAGTATCGCTCGTAACCTTTACCTGCTCGACTTTCACTGCAAGATTTTCTTTTTGCTTTTTCAGGCAACGCAGGAAAAAACCTAACCAGGGCTCCCAATCCGGGGCATCCTGTTTCAGCGTAGTTTGTGTGCGGCGCAATGCTTTGTAGTAAAGGTCTTTGTTTTCTTCTACAACGCTTTCTAGCGACGCATAAGGCACATAGTCATAACCCGCTCGTAACAGCATCAACGTGGTCAAAATACGCGAGAGTCTTCCATTACCATCCTGAAAGGGATGAATAGCCAGGAATACAACCGTAAATACTGCGACAATAAGTAGGGGATGCATGGAGGCTTCATCGGTGGCTTTGGCTGCCCATTTGACCAATTCCTCCATTTCACGAGGTGTATCGAACGGTGTGACTGTCTCGAACACAACAGCTATCTCTCGCCCCTGTGCATCTCTGGCGACTACATGGTTATCAAGCGTTTTATACGAGCCACGATGACGCTCATCTTTGCTGCTATGACGAAGCAATTGCTGATGTAATTGCCTAATATGATTTTCGGATAGATGTAAATCGGCGTATGCCTGGAATACCAGATCCATGGCTTCTGCGTAACCCACGACTTCCTGTTCATCACGTGTCTTAAATGAAGTTGAGGTCAGGTTCGATAATAGCGTTTCGATCTGTGTATCGCTGAGTTTCGCGCCTTCAATTCGCGTTGAAGATCCGACACTCTCAATCGTTGCTATTCTACGTAGCTGGTGGAGGCGATCAGGTGACATAGTTTTAAGTGCCAGCCATTTCCCTTTGAACTCATCTATTTCAGCAATAAGCTGTAACAAACCCTGACTAATATTGATTCCTGGTTCTATCATGCGGATGATCTTATTCGATTTTATACCCGATAATACCCGATAATACCCGATAGACTAAGCCTTTATTTTAATAATCTACGGGGAGTATCTAACAGGCATTCGATACGCTATTCGCTACCATAGAAAGCATTATGTAAAAGCTAAATCGCCACCATGACACGAACCGCATCGAGTCGAAGCCTGGCATTACTCAGCGCGACATCAAAGGATTCTACCTGTGCCTCGAAAAATTCAATTTCTGCATTACGAACACTCGCGTTTATCTGCTGCAAAGCCCTGAGCCGATCTGCTTCATCACCGAGTACCGCTTTACCCCGTTGTCTGGCCTTTTCAATCATATCGGGAACCTGTTCATTGGCCGCAAGCTCTGCAAGCTGCAGCAATTCAGATATCTGCGATTGACGGGCCTTTATAATTTTTATCGAAGTATCGATGTCGACGCGCTGCGTCAATGGTTTGATAGTATTGCGATCAAGAATATGATTATGTTGTTTACCATGTTCATCGATTATCAGGGAAACACCTGTATTTGGAAAATAGCGCTGGAAATCGGCGCTGGCATGATCGGGAAATTCCATTAAAAAGTGGCCGTCGACTAACAGACAGCCCGGTTTAACACCGGCATACTTAATTGCGATTAAAGCGGTATTACCGAATTCACTGCTTAATATCAAATCCATCGCATTGCGTACAAAAGGGTGTTCCCAGCTGAGAAAATGCACATCTTCATTAGCCAGGGCAACGCTACGCCTGTAAGTCACCGTCATCCCATCATCCGGCAGCCCCGGCATCTTTGTCAGCATATTGTCACCCGGTGTTATGACCCAGCATTCCTGCCCTCGAATTTCGCTATTAACGCCATAACAGTCGTAGATTCGTTCCATGAACTTGAATATATCGAGATCGTAATCGCGCTGCATCGCCTGGTCAGTGAGCGACTCTGCGACCATCGGTCGGCATGAATTAATCTCCAGCAGTCTGTCCCGTCCCTGTAGTAATGCCTGATTCAATTCTTCGTGCAAGCGCGTTGTTCTATCGATAAAGTCATCGGCTATCAGCTCGGGGCTGCGCAGATATTTTTCCAGCTCCTTGTGGGTTTGCATAAATACCTGGTGCCCAGCCGGGCAGGTGTGTCGAAAGGCATTCATAGCTTCGTCGTACCAGCGAAACATGACGGATTGTGCGCTTTGTTGCAGGTAAGGCACATGAATATTGATGACTGCATTCTGGCCTATGCGGTCGAGTCGGCCAATGCGTTGTTCGAGTAAATCAGGGTTAACTGGCAGATCGAACAATACCATGTGATGGGCGAACTGGAAATTACGACCTTCACTTCCGATTTCTGAGCAAATCAATACCTGCGCTCCGCTATCGTGATCGGCGAAATCAGCAGCGGCACGATCGCGTTCCAGCAAACTCATAGCCTCATGAAATACCGCGGCGCGAATACCGTGTTTCAATTTGAGTTGCTCTGCCAGGCTCAAAGCGGTAACAGCACTGACACAGATGATGAGAATCTTACGCGAACGATTATCGCGTAGAAAATCGCCCAGCCAGTCGGTTCGTGGATCGTACTGAAGCCAGGCCAGCTCCATTCCCGGCATAGTTTCCGGCGACAATAAATGCTCTAACTGGGTATCGTCGGTCGAACATTGTGACCATGTCTGCAACCATTCCTCGGCGGGCTTCAATGCATAAGCATGTACTTCTCGCTCAGGAAAACCCTGCACCACATGTCGCGTATTACGGAACAGCACCCGGCCGGTGCCGTGACGATCAAGCAGGTGTTCTACCAGTGAATTACGAGCGTTTTCGCGACGTTCCGTATCCTCGCTGGCCAGCTTCTCCAGCCACTGCTGGTTATCGCCTTCGGGCAGGGTTTGATCGAGCATTTGCCATTGGGTATCTTCCATGCGATCACCATGTTGCAATGCTTCTACAAGGTCTGCCAGCCTGCTATAACCCGATTCATCCTCTAAAAAGTTGTTGAGGTCACCAAATCGATTCGGGTCTAGCAATCTCAAGCGGGCAAAATGACTTTCCTTGCCAAGTTGCTCGGGAGTAGCCGTTAACAGCAATACCCCCGGAACCTGCTCGGCGAGGGCTTCGATAGTACGATATTCTTCACTCACCGATTCTGCTGACCAGGACAGATGGTGCGCTTCGTCGACTACCAGCAAGTCCCATTCCCCCTCCAATGCCTGTGCAGAACGTTGCGTATGTTTTACCAGAAACTGCAGGCTGCAGATAATCAGCTGTTCGCTATGAAATGGATTATCACCATTGCCCTCACTCTCTTGCTGTGAGGCTTCCAGGGCCCGACATCGCTCCTCATCGAACACGCTAAACATCAGGTTGAAACGACGAACCATTTCAACCAGCCACTGGTGTATCAGCGACTCCGGCACGACGATTAGAACACGGTGAGCGCGTTCGAGTAAAAGCTGCTGATGCAGGATCAGTCCCGCTTCTATAGTTTTACCCAGACCTACCTCGTCGGCTAATAAAACTCTTGGGGAGAACCTCCGCGAGACCTCGTAGGCAATGTACAACTGGTGTGCGATTAAACTGGTTCGACAACCGGACAGCCCATAAATCGGGGACTGCAGTAAACTGTTGGCAATCGATCGAGCTCGAGTTCGAAGCATAAACCACTTGTTACGATCGATCTGTCCATTCAGCAACCGTTCTCCGGGACGGTTGAGTTGCAGATAATTATTCAGCTTACCTTCGGGTAATAACATTGTCTGGCCGGCTTCGTCCTGACAGTGATAGATGATTAAGCCATTATTCTCTTCGAGCCTGACAATCTGCAATAAATGCTCATCCTGACTTTGTACCCAGTCTCCCGCTGCGAAACGCACACGTGTTATCGGGGCATCCTGTCGGGCATAAATTCTAACTTCAGTAGTGGCGGGGAAAATAATACTGACGGTACGATGTTCAATCTCGATAACCATACCGAGACCAAGCTGTAATTCAGCCGCACTGATCCAGCGTTGGCCGATAGCGAACTCCTGCATTGTAATTCCTGCGGACTCTGTCATGTGTGCCTGTCTCGATTTCGCTGATTGAGCTTCCGCATTAGTCAATAGCCGAATTTTCGAGTCAGTTTTAACCGAACTGGATTATACCAAGGCTGTCAAATAAAAGTCGGCATAATTCACTTAATAATCCGGCTTGCAGAGTGCGTCTTTCTTACCCAAAATGCAGATATGATTGAAATAGACAAAAACGGCTATTTTATAACCGGCTCCGATACAGACGCCGGGAAGACTTATATTGCCTGTGAAGTCATTCGGCAGCTACGCGAATCAGGTATCGAAGTAGAAGTTCGAAAACCCGTCGAATCCGGATGCCAGAAAGATGAACGGGGAAATCTCGTCGCCGCAGATGCGATGTTGTTGAGACAGGCCAACGGCGACAGCCAGGCTATGGCCATAATCGCGGCTTATCGTTTCAGAGCTGCGCTCGCACCGCATCGTGCTGCTCGACTCGAGGGAATTCAAATATTTTTACATAACCTGATCGAAGCCTGCGAAATAAAGCGGACTGACAATCGCCTTATTGTCGAAGGTGCCGGTGGTTTTTATTCGCCGATGGCCGAAGATGCCCTCAATGCAGATCTCGCAAGTGCACTACAACTCCCGGTTATCATTGTCGTAAATGACCGAATCGGTGCAGTTAATCAGGCACTAATGACAATTGCCGCAGTGGAAAGTCGCCACCTGCCGATAGCCGCTGTCATCATGAATCAGGTTGGCGAGAGTCAGGACAATGACATGGACAATTTAACCGATCTGAGCCAGTACTGCGACTACCCGTTGTTTCAGTGTCTGCACCAAAAGCCCCTGGTAAAAATATTTCGACAGGAAAATAAAGTTATATGACACGTTTGCCCGCATGTGATTTAAGCAAGCGCTGATGAGAGGCTATCTGACTATCCTCAGCGGCTATATCGGCTGGGGACTTTTCCCGTTGTTCTGGTCGATGCTCGCTCATGTACCCGCAGTTGAGGTATTACTCCATAGAATGTTGTGGTCGATGCCGGTTCTACTGCTATTCATCGTCATCAGCACACGACGCCGTACCCAGGTACAGGCTGCTATCTGCTCACGCAAGGCAATGGGCCTACTCGTTATTTCCAGCCTGGTGATCTGTTTTAACTGGGGGTTATATATCTGGGCAGTTGCCAATCAACGCGTTGTTGAAGCCAGCATGGGTTATTTTCTGACACCCCTGCTCAATGTTCTCACCGGCGTAGTTTTACTGCGTGAACGTATCGATAAAACAACTATAGTTGCCATCATCTTTGCCGCCATCGGTGTATTGTATTACATCCTCAGTACCTCACTAATTCCCTGGGTAGGCCTCTCAGCTGGTATCAGTTTTGCCATTTACGGATTCATACGCAAACAAATGGATACCAATGCAATTCCGGGTCTATTTATTGAAACACTAATCCTGCTTCCTTTTACCCTGTTGACACTGCTGTGGTTACACCAACAGGGACAGGCTGTGTTTCTGAATCATTCCCTGAATACCGATTTTTTACTCGTACTCGGCGGTCCGGTAACCGTGTTACCACTGGCACTTTTCACAGCTGGAACGCGAATGCTGCCGATGACAACTGTTGGTATTCTGTTTTATGTTACGCCTACATTACAGTTTATATCGGGCGTCGTTGTGCTCGGTGAAGCCTTCGACAGCAACCGCCTGATTGGCTTTATCGGTATATGGACTGGGCTGGCGATATTCAGCTATAGATTAATCCGGGGTGATAAAAGCAGCTCTTAATGCCGATTGAAAGGGGGATGACGAATTCCCCCGACAGGCGTATTCTGTCTATTCGGGGACTAAAAAAGGGGAAATCATGAACCTGGAACGTGTTGTTTTCGGATTCGTCATCATTCTGGCGCTTGCCTTTACTTCAACCTTTGTGATGGGCGACATCGATAATCCGGCGCACCATAATGTCTGGATTCTGACTATCGCTATACTGGTCAATCTTATCGCAACGGGATTGAAGCTGGGTGATCGTTCACAGGTTGGCGCACTGCTACTTGCCAGTAGTCTGGTCGCCGATGTTTTGCTTATCACTGCGCGCGTCATCTGGATTATCGCAGAAAACGATACAGAGCTTGGCCCGTCGGCTTCATCGATGGTAAATATTGTCTCGATGGCGGGAGGTGCACTGGTTGCCAGCACCGTTTCTATCGTAATTCTGGTAGGCGATACAGTACTTTCACGACGTTAATTAATAACACAAAAGCCATGGCAGCCACTTCTGAACTTGACCGGGTATCGATGATTGTACTGCGTTATATACGCAAACCGGTATTCGTGCTCATCGTGGTCTACGCCATCGGCATTACCGGCATGGCACTCATACCCGGCCGCGATGCGGACGGCAATATTGAGTACATGAGCCTGTTTCACGCCTTTTACTTTTTTACTTACACCGCCACCACAACCGGCTTTGGTGAGATTCCCAGTGAATTTACCGACGTACAACGTCTATGGACTATTTTCTGCCTGTATATGGGGGTAGTGTCCTGGTTATACGCCATTGGTTCTACCTTGCGTCTGGTACAGAACCCACATTTCCTGCTGGCATTAAATGAACGTCAATTCGCCAGTTCGGTAAGACGCATCAATCATCCGTTTTTTATTATCTGCGGCTTCGGCGATACCGGTAGCATACTCGCACGGGGATTGAGTGAACACTGGCTTGGTGCCGTGGTACTCGATACCGACCCGGAACGCATCAAGGCATTGGCGCTACGCGATTATAGACTGAAAATGCCGGGGCTTTGCGCCGATCCGGCTGTACCCAGGCACCTGGTCGACGCTGGAGTTCGCCTGCCGAATTGCAAAGCCGTCGTAGTATTGACGATGGATGAAGAAATCAATCTTCAGATTAGCATCATGGCGCGATTTCTGAATCCGGATTTACCCATACTTTGTCGCTCAACATCGAAGCGGCACAGCGAGCACCTTGAGATGCTTGGTAATGTTACCGTTATCAACCCGTTTGAAATTTTTGCTCAATTACTGAGCATGGCCATAACCGCCCCAAGGCTGCACAATTTAAATTCCTGTCTGGTAGGTGCCAAAGGTGTCAAACTCGGACAACCACTCGACGTGCCCATCGGGGACTGGATTCTCTGTGGGTACGGGCGTATGGGTAAATGGTTGCACAAGTACTTTGTCATGCATGACGTGCGTCCGGTCATTATTGATCCGGACGTGGGAGAAGTGGCCGGTACTTCAAGAATCATCCACGGCCATGCTAACCACAATACACTTAAAGATGCCGGAATCGACCATGCTGCCGGTGTGGTCGCCGGTACTGATCATGATCACGATAACCTCAGCATACTGATGTGTATTCGTGCTTTGCGACCGGAAGCCTTTACTATTGTTCGGCAAAACAGGCATGAAAATCAAATTGCTTTCGATGCGGCTAATGCCGAGCTCATTCTTCAATCCAGCCTGACTACAGCACGCCGCATTCTCAAGCACCTGATATCACCACAGGTTCAGGTTCTGGTCGACAATCTCCGGCAGCAGGGCGAAGAAGTAACCCGGCAGGTAGTTGATCAACTGAGAACGGCTATCGGAGATAAGCCACCGCATCTGTGGCGAATTAATTTATGCGAGGAAGAAGCCAGCGCAGTAGTTGAACACCTGAAAAATGATAGATCTCTGACTCTTGGAGAGTTAATTAGAAATCCCTACAGGCTCGAAACAAACATCGCCTGTATGGCATTTTCGATTCGTCGTAATGGCAAACTAATCATACTGCCCGATGCGGACGATAAGGTATATACAGGTGATAAAATTCTATTATGCGGTACGCAAAGCAGTGAATCCCTGTTGGCCGCATCAATGAATAATGCCTATACGCTGCATTATCTGATTACCGGAATCGACGCGCCACGCGGGTTGTTTTTCCGCTGGGTTGAGGGTTTGCGAAAAGCGGGAGGCAAGAATGAACAGAGTCGTCCTGTTTGACTGGTTTTATCCATAATTAAAGCGATGTGAGGTCAGAACGCGCTATACACGGTACTCGTGGGAGAATATTCTAACCGCTTCGAGAAGTTCCAAAATCTCATCGAATTTCGTGCCAGAAATTCAATAAACAGGAAAAAGTAATGGGACACAATAAAAATGTGCACGGCGCATTATTTATGATGGCCTCAATGGCTGGTTATGTTCTAAATGACACCATGATTAAACTGGTATCTGCGCATCTGGAGCTATTTCAAGCAGTATTTTTGCGTGGAATCATGGCCACCATATTCCTGGGATTACTGGCCTGGCACAAAAATGCTTTAATATACAGGCCGGAGACTCGTGAGCTGAAATTAATTGCATGGCGTACTTTTGCCGAAATAAGTGCAACTTTTTGTTTTCTGACTGCGCTGTTTAATATGCCATTGGCAAATGCTACCGCTATCCTGCAATCCCTCCCTCTC
>JAAEOZ010000760.1 GCA_024222685.1 Gammaproteobacteria bacterium
ACGCAACTGGAAAAGCAGGGAAGCTGGAACAGAGAGCAGGTTGTTAGTCAACTGCAATCACTGGAAAACCCAAATCTGATTGAAGTCACCAGAGCACTGAGTGCGCATGATGATGAGTTCGTACGGAGTAGTTGTCAGAAAATCTCTGCCTATCAGCTGGATGCAAACGATCTCGAAAAAATTGGAGAGTTTGCCCTCAATGAGAACTGGCAGGTCAGACAGCGTGCGATTCTAACCCTGGGCAAATCGGGTAACCGTGTTGCCATATCGATTCTCAAGGAAGTACTCAAACAATGGCCCGATACTGCTATGTCGGTGCTTGAGGCAGTAAAACTTCTCGGTATCAGTAAAGGCCTGGAGATTGCTTTTAAGTGCCTGGGAAATGCTGAAGCATCAATCCAGCGATCGGCACTCGAAACAATTGCTGCGATTACATCAGAGAAGCATGCACAAAAAACCGCCGATAGCATTATTTCCTGTTTACCTAGAATAAATCAGGCCTTGCAGGATCCGGCGAACCGAGTCATAAATGAATTACAATCACGTTTCGGGATTTCTACCGCAGCACTCGATGGAGACCTGGTTAAAAGGTCAAACGTAGTTAAAAAAGCAATTGCTAATAGCCATATGCCTAATTTGAAGCCTGGATCTGTGTGGATGGACCGATACGAGATCAGAAAAGAAATTGGCCAGGGCTC
>JAAEOZ010000761.1 GCA_024222685.1 Gammaproteobacteria bacterium
CTCACTCTAAAGGGCATCCCTGTCGAAGCTTTTCGTATCTCTTATGTCGGTGAACAGGGCTGGGAATTGCATGTTGCATTCAGCTATGGTTTATCACTCTGGGATCTGGTCTACCAGCAGGGTGTGACGCCGGTCGGAATCGAAACCTATGCCAACAGCAGACGCATGGAAAAAAGCCTGCGCCTGCAGAACGCTGATCTGTTAACCGAATACAATCTTTACGAAGCCGGCCTGGCGCGCCCCGTTGTCAAGCAGGCCGAATTCCATGGTAAAGCGCCTTACCTGGAGCAGCGCGAGCTCGAACACCAGGCAGCATACCTGTGCACCCTGTCGATGACCGACAACGTGGATTCCAACGGCGTCGCACGTTATCCGGTCGGCCAGTGCCCGTTGATTGATCCGCAAACGGGTGAAGTGCCAATTGACTCGAAAGGTCGTCGCTCGTATCTGAGCAGCATCGCCTATGGCCCGAGTTTAGGCAAAAATATCGGACTTGGATATCTGCCTCACGAGCTGTGTCAGGAAGGTCGAGAGTTTATTACCGAATATCTTGGCGAACAGTTTCCGATGAAGCTTGAATCGGTTGGTTATAAGCCTTTGTATGATCCGGAGAATAAGTTGCCGCGTAGCTAAAAATTCGAACCCGGTCCTCTCCGCAAGGGAGGGGACCAATTTTACCAAAGCAAAGAAATATCGAAGTCAAAATACGACTAAGCAATGCAATGTTGCTATTGAACAGTAAATAATTAAATTTAAGGTCGCTCGTAAACCTTTGCCCCAGTCTGTCCCAGGAATTCGGCAATCGGTGTTAGGTAACAGGTATACTGTGCTCGGAATTCCGCCCATTTGTTTCCTGAATATCTACAAGGACTATCATTAAAAAATCTCTGGATGTTGTCGTACTTTATTCCGCTGGCCATCTGGGTAGCGCGATGATTATGAATAAGCTACTGGGTATGCCCGAGATAAATATTGTTGGTGTGGTGAAAGCTCAACCATTGAAACTGTCAATTCGTGGTCGATCTCATATCAAACAACATCTCAAAAAATTTGGCTGGCGGTTCGCAGGTATGCTGTTTTGGCAACGCTGTATTC
>JAAEOZ010000762.1 GCA_024222685.1 Gammaproteobacteria bacterium
AACGGTAGCAGGGACATCGAGTGCGGGGGTGTACTGATTCAGGTCGCCGCCCAAATTTAATTCATTTTGAAAATAGTAAATTGATCTCACTACGCCGACACATATGTACTGAATCAAAGCCCCTGGTCTGAGACCGATGAGCTATCAGGTACTGGCACGGAAATGGCGCCCCGGTAATTTTGGCGAAATGGTTGGGCAGGACCACGTGCTGCAGGCTTTGATGAATGCGCTGGATAGCCAGAGATTGCATCATGCTTATTTGTTCAGTGGTACTCGGGGTGTTGGTAAGACAACCGTGGCGAGAATATTAGCCAAATCCCTGAACTGTGATACTGGTATCAGCGCCAGTCCCTGTGGCGAATGTCCTTCCTGTCTGGAAGTAGATCAAGGGCGAAGTGTAGACTTGATTGAAATAGATGCTGCGTCCCGAACCGGTGTCGATGATATGCGAGAATTACTCGATAATGTGCAATATGCTCCTACTCGCGGCAGGTTTAAAATTTATCTGATCGACGAAGTACACATGTTGTCGAGGCACAGCTTTAATGCCTTGTTAAAGACCCTGGAAGAACCGCCAGCCCATGTAAAATTTCTGTTGGCAACCACCGACCCACAAAAAATGCCGGTAACAGTTTTATCGCGCTGTCTGCAGTTTAACTTAAAGCGGATGTCCCGCCAGCAAATTGCGGCTCACCTGCAGTTTTTACTCGAACAGGAAGACATAAATACTGAGCCTGCGGCACTAGCGCTCATCTCATCTGCCGCGGATGGCAGCATGCGCGATGCGCTAAGCCTGCTGGACCAGGCTATTGCATATGGTGCCGGAGCGGTGCTGGAGAATGCAGTTGAATCGATGTTGGGTGCAATATCGAAAGATTATTTATTGAAATTACTTGACGCGCTGATTGCACGGGATGTGAAAAAACTGATCGAAGAAGCACGTAACATTATTGCAAATAATCCTGATTATCAGCGGGTTTGTGCGGACATCCTGTCCTTGCTTCAGCAAATGGCTCTGTATAAATGTGATGCGGAAATTAACCTTGATGAGCACCTGTACCAGGATTCTATTTCTGAACTTTGTGATCGATGGTCGATGGAAGAAATTCAGCTGTATTACCAGATTATGTTACAGGGTCGTCGAGATCTAAATTTGAGTCCGGACGAATCGTCAGGATTCGAGATGTTAATGCTTCGTCTGTTTGCGTTTTCACCTGATAATAGCAGTCTCGAAGCTGATTCAGGGGAAAAAAAAAGCCTGTAATTCAGGCCACTGAACCCAGTTCCAAGCATCTTAATTTAGCCACAGCACCGGTCGAGATAGCGCAAACAAAGCAAGAAGCTGTTGATGATGAAGATAATTCACCGGTTTACTCAGATGAAGCCCAACCAGAGACGGCAAATGACGATTTAAACTGGTCCGAACTGGCCTACGACCTTGGATTACAGGGACTAGCACAGGAAATCGCGGTAAATAGCGTGCTCGATTCTCCTCAGCCGGGTAATATTCGTCTTATACTGAAGCCTGAGTTAAAGGAATTAGCTAACTCGACTATCGCAATGCAAATTCAGCAGGCGATTGACTCAAAACTTAATGTATCATGCAAGCTCGAATTTATTGCTCGACAGAGCATCGAAACAGAAACCCCTTATGAGACTCGTCAGCAGCAACAGGAACTGGAACGACAAGCAGCGATATGCACGATTAAAGCATCAGAGACTGTCAGGAAATTCAATCAGGCTTTCGGTGCGGAACTGGTTGAAAACAGTGTCAGAAAGCGTAACCAGTGATTTGTGAACATACCGGAGTTAAAAAATGAAAGGCGCATTAGGCGATATGATGAAAAAAGCGCAGGAAATGCAGGAAAATATGCAGAAAGCGCAAAAGGAACTGGCCAGTAAAGAAGTTACCGGTGAGTCCGGAGGCGGCCTGGTAAAAGTGTTAATGCGCGGAACCCACGAAGTTAATCGGGTTACTATAGATCCTGCGCTAATAGGCGATGATCGGGAAATGCTCGAGGATTTGATTGCCGCAGCTATTAATGATGCAGTACATAAAGTCGAGAAATCTAATCAGCAGGCGATGCAGGAAATGACTGCAGGGTTGAATCTACCACCAGGATTTAAGCTGCCCTTTTAGTTTAGACCCTTCGGTTCATGTCTTCTTCACCTTCCCTCGATACCCTGATTGAAGCGTTACAGTGTTTGCCTGGCGTCGGTCAGAAATCGGCGCAGCGTATGGCTTTGTATTTAATTGAGCGTGATCGGGCAGGTGCGCAGAGAATAGCGGTGTCACTGAATCAAGCGCTTGAGAAAGTGTCTCATTGCCAGCAGTGCCGAAATTTTGCTGATAGTGATATTTGTCAGATATGTGCGAACTCAGGCCGGGATGATAGCCTCATCTGTATTGTCGAAACGCCCGCCGATGTACTGGCAATGGAAAGCTCAGGTGCTTATCGAGGCCTGTATTTTGTTTTACTGGGAAGACTGTCTCCGCTCGATGGTCTCGGTCCCGAGCAACTCGGTCTGGAGTCTCTTGAGGTGCGCCTGGCAGATCAAACGCTAAAAGAAGTCATTCTCGCCACCAGTGCGACAGTAGAAGGTGATATTACAGCGCAATTCATTGCTGACGTCGCGAGTAAGTATTCGATTGAAACCAGTCGACTGGCTCGCGGTATTCCGTTAGGTGGTGAACTCGAATTTGTTGATAGCGGTACTTTATCAAGAGCACTATCGGGTCGACAACACTATGACCGTTAAATTCAGGAGACCATAAGTAATGTCAGAAACGATATTTACCAAAATTATCAAACGAGAAATTCCCGCCGATATCCTCTTTGAGGATGACGATATTCTAGCGTTTCGCGATATTAATCCTCAGGCACCGACACATGTACTCATTATCCCCAAGGCAGAGATTGCAACGGTTAACGATATACAACCTGATCAGGCTGAGCTTGTCGGCAGACTGATACTGACTGCTCAGCTAATTGCCCGGCAGGAAGGCATTGCCGATGACGGTTACAGGCTGGTGGTGAACTGTAATCAACATGGTTGTCAGGAAGTCTTTCATCTGCATTTACATTTGATCGGCGGCAAACAGTTGCGAGGCATGTCAAAATAAAGCGCTTAATTGCTTTGTAAGCGTAAAAAATTCTGATAACGGCTTTCGGCAATTTGACCGTCCGCAACTGCTTTTATGACTGCACATTGAGGTTCATTGAGATGTCGACAGTTGGAGAATCGACAATTTTCACTATGCCGAGTAACTTCTTTGAAGCCGGCGCTAACTTGCTGGCTGCTATCGAGTAGAGGATTAAAGCCACGTACGCCGGGTGTATCGACAAGTTGCCCATTATTTGGCAAGTGATACAGGCGGCTTGTTCTGGTAGTGTGTCTTCCCTCTTCGTTTACTTCTGAAATTTCAGCAATTTTTATTTCTTCCTGTGGTAACAGTGCTGCTGTAAT
>JAAEOZ010000763.1 GCA_024222685.1 Gammaproteobacteria bacterium
GCTATTGTTTAAGATTTACTTCTCTTATCTACAATGCAGTAAATGTGCCAACTATAGATAAAACTCTAAGTTATTGAATTCATGGGTTTAATCTGAGTTCCTCGATTTTAGTCTGTATTTTATTGTAGCGTAAATAACTAATAAGTAGTTTAATTATCCATCTATTAGTGAATATGCAAAAGTATGAGGGAAAATTACAACGACAGGATGATTGGAGAATCCTCGAGCTTTCTTTCCGTCCAGGAGCAAGTCAGTCGTCTTGCGCCGCTCAATAAACCGGCACTGATAATCGGTGAGCGGGGGACTGGTAAAGAGCTGGTTGCTGCACGTGTGCACTATCTTTCGGAGCGCTGGGGGCAAGCTTATTTAAAGGTGAATTGTGCCGCCATCAGTGAAAGCCTGATCGAATCGGAGCTGTTCGGTCACGAGTTGGGGGCTTTCAGTGGCGCGATCAGGCTGCATCGCGGATATTTTGAGCGCGCCCATGGCGGCACGCTGTTTCTCGATGAAATAGCGACCACTTCCCCGAGGGTACAGGAAAAACTGTTGCGTCTTATCGAATACGGCGAACTGATTCGCGTGGGTGGAGATGAAGTCATAGAGGTTGATGTACGGCTGGTCGCGGCAAGCAATAGCGACTTGCCCGGGCTGGCGCGGAAAAACCGGTTTCGCAGTGACCTGCTGGATCGTCTCGCCTTCGATGTGATTACTTTACCCCCCCTGCGATTCAGAGACGAAGATATATCTCTATTGGCCGATTATTTTGCGGTGCGTATGGTGAAAGAACTTGATCGAGAGTACTTCCCCGGATTTAGCGCTGAAGCGACTCAGAGCATGCGAGAGTATTCCTGGCCGGGCAATGTCAGGGAGTTAAAAAATGTTGTCGAGAGAGCCGTCTATCGCAGCGAGAATCCCGATGATCCGATCGACCAGATTATTTACGATCCCTTTGATTCGCCCTATCGTGTGCTCGCGCATGCCGATTCAACAAAAACTGACAATGATATGAAAGTTGGACCTGGCCCCGATTCGTTAACATTGCCTGTTCCTCAAATCAGAGACTTAAAGCAATACATTCAATCGATGGAGATAAAAATTATTCATGAGACCTGGGAAAGCTGTCAATTCAATCAGCGTAAGACAGCAGAGAAACTGGGTTTGACTTATCACCAGCTGCGCGCATACAAGCGCAAACATTCCCTGTTTTCTACTGGCCAGGCACTTTGAAGGCCCTCGCGAATGAAATGGTGTTTCTCGGCGGTTGCGCGCCGGCTTGTTAATCTCCGACCCTGCTGCACCGCCGATCCGCGTTACCAGGGATGTCGATACTATCGTTGACGTATCCTCTCGCGCCGATTATTACCAGCTCGTGGGAAAATTGAAGC
>JAAEOZ010000764.1 GCA_024222685.1 Gammaproteobacteria bacterium
ACGCCCTTCGAATTTCATATATAGGTGAACAGGGCTGGGAGTTGCATCATGATATTGATCAACAAAAGGATTTGCTCAAGCATTTAATGCAGGCAGGCCAAAAATATGAGCTCGGCTTCTACGGTGCTTTCGCGGTTAATAGCATGCGACTTGAAATGGGATATCGAGCCTGGGGGGTAGATTTGACGACAGAAAGAACACCACTTGAAGCCGGGCTTGATCGTTTTGTCAAAACCGAAGGACGTCGGTTTGTAGGTCGCGAATCTTTATTGACCAGACAAAGCGATGATGATCACTGGTCAATGCAATTATTAGAACTCGAGGAATCAACCTTCGATCCATTTTATATGCATAGTGTATTTCAGGGCGATCAAGTGGTCGGCATGGTGACTTCAGGTGCTTTTGGGCATCGACTGGGAAAACCAGTCGCGCTGGCGTATTTTCGTAATGCAGTAAATATCAACGAGGAATTCAGTGTATTGATTCTTGGAGAATATGTTTCTGCCCGAGTTAAACAGGTCTAGTATGCGGTATAACTGAAATGCCGGTGCTGTTATGCACCGGCATGTAAACTGATCACGACTCTTCAGTAATCGGAATCAACGATAGTTCAACACGTCGATTCTCAGCGCGACCAGCATCAGATCCATTATCTGCTACAGGGTGTTTCTCGCCGAAACCAACCGCCTCAATGCGTGCTTCGACAACCTGCTTTTTCAATAGATAGTCGGCCACGGCTGTAGCGCGACGTTCGGAAAGAGTCTGATTGGATGCATCAGAACCTACGCTGTCAGTATGACCGGAAACTACAATAACAGTTTGGTTAAATTCATTAAGAACCAGAACGACTGAATTGAGAACATCGTGAAAACCGGCATTTAAATCCGACTTGCCCGTCTGGAAGGTGATATTGCCCGGCATGATTAAATTGATGTTATCGCCGTCACGTTCAACACTGACACCGGTACTACGCAATTGTTTACGTAATTTGGCTTCCTGGGTATCCATATAATAACCGACACCACCGCCGGCTATTGCACCGATTCCAGCTGCTTTAAGCATTGCTTTCTTACGCTTCTTGCTGCTTTTTTTACGATTGGTTAAATAGGCAAGAACCGCTCCGACACCGGCTCCGATCCCCGCGCCTTTAGCCGTATTAGAGGTTTTCTTTTCTCCGGTATAAGCATCAAAAGTCTGGCAACCAGTCACCAGTAGAAAGCTGGCAGTCATGACCGCGATCATCAATTTTTTCATTTTGTATCTCATAAATATTGGTTAAATCAGAACAGATCCATATTGAAACTTTACAGGATCTGTAAATACTCGGCATTCGTCTCGCGCCGAGTTTAGAATAAAACGAGGTTTATTTCATTAGACCTCGTTCACATTCATCAGGCGTTTCTGGCGATTTCCCTGGTAACGCGTTCTCCTTAACGAACTACACCATCCATATACAACCAGATTTCAGGATCACAGGTTTCATTAAGCTTTTCCTCCAAACTCGGAATTGGAATGTGGCTGGTTAAATACCCTGAACTGTCGAGAGAGTAGTTCCAATAATTCTGGATTCAAACTGAGCTTAGCATTTAAAAACAATTTTCCAATGACAATTTGAACCTTCCGTGATGATTCAATGTCGGATATCGAAGCATTATTAACTCGACTAAAATAATGATGAATTGACAAATACCTTCTATAATAGATTATCAGGGAAAACCAGAATGATAGAATTGAGTTTCTAATCCGAAGTGCAAAGTGAAAACACTGTCTTAGATCTTTCGAATGCATCGCATCAGGCCTTACTGGATGAGATAGCAACATTACGTCTCCAGCTTGGCGAAGCACAGCAACAATCCAATTTGTGGTACCAGCAGGTGCATGCAATATCGTCGTCGTTAAAGATAGGTTTCTGGGAATGGAATCAGATCAGCGACAAGGTTATTTTTTACTCAGACGAAATGGCCGCGCTGTTTGGATTGACGACTGATGAGCTATATTCTCGATGCCAGAATATTGAGGGCTTTTATGATTTTGTCCATCCTGACGACCTACACATTTACAGGGAAAATACCGCCAGTATAGAAAAACACTTACGTGACTATCGAGATGCGCATGTTTTCGAATATCGCTTATGCCTGGAAAATGGGAAAATTCGCCATGTTCGTGAAATGGAATTTGGTGTATTTGATGACCAGGGCAAAATTATGCGAAGGTTTGGGGTAGTTCAGGATATTTCCGATCACAGTCAGGCTGTTATCGAGCTGACGAAAAGTGAGCAACGTTTTTTCTCTCTATTCGACCAGCTTCCGGTCGGAGTCCTTGAAGAAGATTATCGACCTATAAAAAAGGTAGTCGATAAACTGGCATATCGGGGTATAGAAAATATTCGCGAGTATCTCGAAGAACACCCTAGGGTACTTAAGAGAATGGTTAGTGACACCCGTATCACTAATGTCAACCAGGCTTTAATCGATTTGCATGAAGCCCGAAGTAAGGAAGAATTTATAAGAATCGAATTAGATATAGATGACTGGTGGGATGCCGAGTGGGTTGAATTCTATGTCGGAGAAATCGAAGCTTTAGCAGGTGGAAGCCGGCTTTACGAAGCTGAACGGGTCGATTCCAAAGTCGATGGCAGTCATTTTGAAACCCGTTCGATTACGACTATTGTCAAAGGCCATGAAGATGACTGGGCGCGTGTTATTACCATTCACGAAGATATTACTGATCGCAAAAAAAATGAACTCGATCTTATCGGAGCCAAGGAGTTGGCGGAGAAAGCCAGTCAGGCAAAATCAGAGTTTCTTTCCAGCATGAGTCATGAATTACGCACACCTCTAAATGCCATTCTTGGTTTTTCGCAGCTGTTCAGCTATGACGAGAGTCTGGATAAACAGCAACGTTCTAACGCTGGAGAAATCAATCGTGCTGGAAAACACCTGTTGGTGTTGACTGATGAGATTCTCGACCTGTCCAGAATTGAAGCCGGGGAAATCGAAGTACCGCTAGAGTCAGTATCGTTGCTAGATGTAATCCATGATGCCATGGCCTGGGTAGAGAATCTTGCAAAAAAACGAAATGTCATCATTCACATTGATGACGAGGTTTTGACCAGTATAAATGTCAATGCGAATTCTGTTCGTCTGAAGCAGGTCTTTTTAAATTTATTGACAAATGCAGTGAAATATAACCGCGAAGGTGGGAGTGTTTTTTTAGAACTGGAGTATAAAGACAATTCCACAGTCTGTATCGGGATCAGAGATACAGGTCATGGAATAGGTGATGATAAACTCGATGAATTGTTTCAACCTTTTAATCGGCTAGGTGCAGAAGCAAGTGGAACTGAGGGCACAGGAATCGGCCTCGTCATAACTCGGCAACTGGTCAGGCTGATGCAGGGTAATCTCGAAGTCAATAGTGTACCGGGGCTGGGAACTACATTCTGGGTAGAGCTTGCCATCGCAGAGAGTGATCATTTGAGGCAGATTTCAGAGTTATCTGAACATCCAACCGTTACTGAAACACGTCCGGTGCTGCAATCCGAACAACCTTACATACTGGTTGCAGAAGACAATGCTATTAACCGTGAACTAATGGCAGCTCAAATGGAAATGCTGGGTTATAAAGTTGAGTATGCCGGAAATGGTGCTGAAGCACTCGAGAAATGGCTTAGTGGCAAATATTATGTACTACTCACAGATATCCGTATGCCGGTAATGAATGGATACGATTTAATCCAGGAGGTCCGCTCGCTGGATATAACTGGTACGCATCCGATATCTATTATTGCCATTACCGCGAATGCAATGGAAAGTGATATTGAAAAGTGTTTCGAGGTTGGAGCCAGTGACGTTATTTCGAAACCTGTCGAACTCGAAGAACTACAAAGGGCACTTAAGAGGTGGGTGCCTCGAGAAGTTGCTATTGAGGAGAAGAACAGAAAACAACAGGAGAGCTTCCAGAATGGGCCAGTGATTGATCTTAATGTACTAATTCAGTCGGTTGGAAACAACCGGGAATTGCATCACCGATTACTAAAGTCCTTTATGACTTCTATCGCCGAGCAAACTGACGATATCGAAGATGCCTTTTCCTGGAGAAATCATGGCAAACTGGCCGATGCTACTCATAAACTCAAATCTTCTGCACGGAGTATGGGTGCGATGGAACTTGGTGATTTATGTCAAACGCTGGAGAAGGCAGGGCGTGCAAGGAAATGGCCGGACATTGAGTCCACAATGCCTATTATGCGTGCGCATTGTCAGCAGGTTGAAAATGCAATTCAAAATATCTGTCAATTGCAAGTTAAGGTAGACAATCAATCTCCCGTTCCATTGATGGGAGAGGATATAGCCCCTTCAGAGGTTGATATCTCGGTGTTGCTGGTAGACGATGATTTTATAATGCATCGCGTAACTACTTCGATACTTGGTGATGTCGGTATAAAGAGAGTACAGAACGCTCTCTCCGGGCCCGAAGCTCTCGACATTTTAAAACA
>JAAEOZ010000765.1 GCA_024222685.1 Gammaproteobacteria bacterium
CAAGCCAGCAAAGGAACCGGCCAATTAATGGCGGTAGCTTAACCATAACAGTCACTTTTATTCAGCAAAATCTGGTATAAATATACTCCATTTTCCTTGTCCAGTGTCGCGAATTTAAAAATACCTATGCCCCAGATAAAACGACCAATCCAATCCCTGCTAGTCGAGTTCAAATGTAAATGTGGGAAGGGCGTATATCGTAGAGATCAGTCAGAGCCGGTACGGTTCGAGTATCCTCTGTCCTTTCCCCAGAATGTACTCGCAAAAGTACCCCTGGCAGCTACAGTATCACTTATTTTTCGAATACCAGTTTTGTCAATAGGATATGGGGGTTGGCTAATGGGTGACCCCCTAATTTCCTTGATCGCTGAAAATTTATGATGACAACACTTGCAAGGAAATTTGTTACCTGCGCCATGGTCCTGATGATAACGATGTTTATGGCTGTTCCAGCTGCATCGAACGGAGAGGTTAAACAGGGGCACAGTTGCGGGTGCAGGTCCAATTCTTATTCCGTTTATGGGGCCGGGCAGGATAGCTGCGAGGACTTCCTCAAGGAGTATGAGAAAAATCCCGACAGCAACAGGACAGATGCCAGCTATGGTCAAACTCTGGGTTGGATAGCGGGGTACATGTCTGCTGCCAACCGGCAAGCGATGACACGTGATATATACAGCTCAGCGCTCGACTACATGACCTTTTCAATAGCCCGCTGGTGTAGGGGGAATCCCCAGGCCACGCTGTCGGACGCGATGGACAACCTGACTGATAAGCTCAATACACCGGGAATAAGAGAATAAGGGGTCAAATCTAGCAATAATCAATTAAATGCGTTACCATCCTACAAATGTCACGCCCACTCAGGATAGAATTCAATAACGCCTGGTATCATGTTATGAATCGTGGTGCGAGTCGCAGACGTATTTTCCAAACTGACGAGCAGCGAGCCTATTTTCTGACTTTGTTGTCACATACCAGTGAACGCTTCGATGCTGACTGGCATGCCTATTGTTTGATGGACAACCACTATCATTTAATGCTGCATACACCGGCGGGAAATCTACAACGCATCATGCGTCACATAAACGGCGTTTACACGCAGTACTATAATCGCTGCGAGGGAAAAGATGGTGCCCTGTTCAAGGGGCGCTATAAAGCCATACTGATTGATGCCGAGTCTTACTGGCTACAACTGTCACGCTACATTCACCGAAATCCGCTGGAAGCAGGAATCGTCGAAGATCTGGAGGATTACTTCTGGTCCAGTTACCCTGCTTACACAAGAGCCCGAATAACGCCTGACTGGTTATCGACGAAGTACATCCTGCAGGCATTCAGTCAGAAAAACAGTCGTATGGCTTATAAGCGCTATGTTGCGGCCGGCACAGACGAAGAAACAGTTCGATTTTATTCCGGAAATAAGCAATCTTCCGTGTACGGAAATGAATCTTTTCTTAAACGAGCAGTAAAGGGCAGGACGCCGACTATTGACTTACCGGAAATCAGACGAATCCGGGGCAGAATTACAATCGACCAGGTTATCCGCGCAACTGCAACCCATTGTGGTGTAACACAAGTAGAAATAAAGCGTTCCAGGCGAGGGCGAGGTGTCAGGTCTCCTGCACGATCGATAGCGATGTATCTCTGTCAGGAAGTAGCGGGGATGACATTATCAGACATTGCGACTCGATTTGGCTTATCCAGTTACGCCAGTGCTGGCAGTACGATTCGTAATGTACGGCTAAAGCGAAAAGAGGATAGGGATTTGAATGAGAAAATGAATAGTATAAAACTAGATTTGACCGTATAGTTTTCAATCGGTTGACTGGCGATTTCGATGTATCAGTAAGGATTACCCTTTCCTGTTTGTACTCCTCTCTCAGGCACATATATTTGTAAAATACTAGTATTTTTGCATATTTGGGAATATAATCCCAAATAATATATATGTGAGAAACAATTATGATTTGGAAATTAGCCCGGGGTTTGGCGATATGTACTCTGCTGGTATCCGGCTGTTCGTCGCTCGGGGTTACTCCCTGGGAGAGGGATATTCTGAGTCGGGAAGATATGTTAATGGACTCCGATGCGCTAGACCTTGCTTTTGATGAGCATATCTATTTTAGTAAAGAGGCATCGAGCGGTGGTCAGGGCTTCGCCGGTGGGGGTTGTGGGTGCAATTAAATCACAAAAATATTGCCGGATTACTCTCTGCCGCCACCTGCTCACTACTTGGTACGCATAGCCAGTTGGGCGCCAGTGAGTGGGATGTTGATAGCGCATTGCTGATTTATGAGGAAACGGATCGTGTGAAAGCCGTTGAGCCGGTGATTAGCATGAAAAAAGATCTCGGTGACGATGAGATTCTATCGATGAAACTGGTAATAGATGTTCTGACCGGATCATCGGCCAATGGTGCGGTTCCCTCTTCTCGTGCACAAACCTTTACAACGCCATCTGGCGGCTCTGACGACGACGATGACGACGATGACGACGATGATCATGACGATCGGATTGCTTATAAAGATGATGATGAGGGTGGAGGAACCTATACAGTCGCACCTAACGAAACGCCGCTCGACAGTACCTTTGAGGATACCCGCCTCAGCTACAGTTTGAACTGGGACAAACCGCTCGGTCGCAACGATCGAAGCAATCTGGGTATGAGTATTTCGCTGGAAAATGACTTCTCTTCGCTGAGTGGAAATGCTCGCTGGCAGCACGATTTAAATCAGAAAAACACAACGCTTACCCTGGGTATCAATATAGAGCTTGATGAAATTGATGCGGTAGGTGGTACCCCGAACCCGTTGACCGATATGCTATTACAGAGTAAAAAATCTGGTTCAGAGACACGGAAAGTCACCGATCTGGTCATAGGTGTGACCCAGATAATCGACCGATCCAGTCTTTTCCAGGTTAATTATTCTACCAGTAGTTCCGATGGC
>JAAEOZ010000766.1 GCA_024222685.1 Gammaproteobacteria bacterium
TCTGCACTTTCCTGATCTAATGGGTGGGTGTGGGCGATCCAGCGATATTCTTCAATGCCCTGTTGCCGCGCAGCTTGTGCCGGCACCGCGATGATGGCGGTCGCTACGCCTGTATTGCCGATCGACACAATATAGGCGTCATTCATCTTTATCAGGGCGGCTTCAGCATGGCGACTTCTGAATGATATTTGTGCAAGGTGTTCGTTTCTCACACGCCTGCCCACAAAGTAATGATGACCCGGATGGCCTCGAAATGGCGTTTCTGCCTGCCGATGAACACGATCATCACCATAGCGACTCACGTAAGATTCAAATATGTCGTTTACAGTTAATCTGGTCACAGTGTCTCAGGCTTTCTTTCTCAAGCAAAGTAAATCATTTTCTGCTTAGTAATGATAGACCCTCGCGTTAATCGTGTGCTGGAATATCCACAGCCACCGTGACAGGTTTTCCCAGGTAGCCGGGGCGGTACTGTAGCTCTCCAGTCTGGCCTCTGATGAGGCGCCAGTCGATGCACTGCTTGCTCCACTATCCCCTGAACCACCGACTATAATTTCCTCTGCGGCAAAGCTCAGGGTCTCACCCGCTGCCGGATCCAGAACCAGCCAGCGTCCACGTAAAATGTCATAACCGGCAATCACCATCGAATGCGCACTCTCTCCTGTACCAAGCGCTGCAATAACCGGCCCGCGAGTGGCGATGAGTCGATGAAGGTCATTCGGGCCCGTTATGGTCGATTCAGTCATGCCAAGCGTGCGCGTATAGAAATCAGACCAGGTCTGGATTCGTTCTGCTGTTTCTGAATTTCTCGTTCTCGGTAGCCAGATAAATGTTTTGCCAATAACGGATACCATGTCTCGCGGCAATGCGAGACAAGTTATCTCCGGCGACAACAATATACTCACTCATAAATTTCTCCCATGCATTCAGGGTGACTATCTATTATCCGTCAGGTGTCAAAAAATGTGGACTTTTCTCCGCTCACAACTGTATGAACAAATTTAACACATTTACGTCATTAAGCACATCTAGAAGCACAGCTTCAGGCTCATCTCATATTGGAGAAGACTCTTTTTATGCTTGGTGTTATATTTCCTGTCTACTGGACAGATTAAAGTGCTAATTGATGAGTGATCATAATTACATTTCTTATTCATATTCCCCTTTAGAGAGAACAACACTGTCACGTCACCAAGTCCGAAATGGTTTTGTTTTTTCGCCACAACATAATGCCCGACGTAGTGATGGAAGTATGAAAAGTGACGCGAGTTCAGTCTTCATTCCCAGGGCCAGAGAATTTACCGATTTTTATGGATTTAGTTCACCGATCCTTATTTTTGACAATGATAGTAATAATGACGGTGTTTCAGACGGCAACCATCTTAGACTGAGAAGGACGGAAATTATTGATGCCATCGATAATATTACAGGGACAATAAATGTCGTCGCGTATTTTGGCCATGGTTCAAGCACGGGTCTATTATCAGCA
>JAAEOZ010000767.1 GCA_024222685.1 Gammaproteobacteria bacterium
CCAATTTCTGCGTTGTGAAACTTAGCAATAGCCCTGCTATTACTTGCGTTCCACGCCTTGAACTTGGCCATTTTGAACTACAACCCGATTCACTCAGAATTGATCAGAGGCTCCTTAGCTAAGATTTCAAATCGCCGGTGAATCAGCCACAGAATACGATCGTGCGAAGCTACTTTACGAACAAGCAGCGCTACCAGGGTATTAGATGTCCTGGGAAAATATTCAGCTCAAAAACATACACGAACATGTAGACCTCATAGCAGATCAACAGAATATATCCGGCACAAACGACCTGCAGCAGATGCTCTACGCTAAAGGACCTGAAAAACTTTCGCCGCGCCGCGGTAACCAGCAGTACCACGGAAAGCGTAGTGATGCCAATTTTGAAGGCCACAAACCTATCCACACCCAGGTCCAACATTGATGCCATGACGGCATTTGCTTCGGTCGCGCCAGCATTGAGTAAATTCAGAGTGAATAGCGCATCAGTGCAACTGAGCAGCAAAACGCCCAATGCGAGATACAGAATGCGTGGCTCGTGCCAATCAAACAAAAAATAATGCTCATCGGCTTCCCGCCGACTGAAGCGGCGTCGAGGTCGGAAGTTGCCGTACAGGAAAGCCCACCAAACACTACCACGCCGATTTATGTCATGGCGTCTTTCCGCGGGCACGCCAGGTGCCGGTTCCTTGTTGCCGGTCAATCGCTCCAGCACAAGATCTGTAAATTGATCTGGATTAATATTATCCGGATTAACAGCTTCGAATCGACTTGAACGGGAATTCTGCGCCATGGAAACCTTAGCTTTAGCTTTGTAGCATTATTCAGTTATCTTACGCGTACCGTCAACTGAAAAAATTGACTCAGTTGGCAATTTACTCGTCAGAGGCTATTTGGTGCCCTACGCGGACATCCGTAATATGAGATTTTATTGCAATCTACTGCCAATAACGGACGTTGGGATAAAAGATCAGGTATGATTCTAGAAGAAAAAATGCCAGCTTAACATGCGATATAGCGAATTAAATTGCCGTCCTCAAATAATTATTAAGAGGCCAACGGCCTCTTAAATATACTTTTATACATCTTAAGGTTTCCGAATACCTGATAATAGACTGGTCCCAGAATTATCAGTAAAAGACATTGATAACAGCCTTCATTTTTATCGAGATATTGTTGAATTTAAAGTGCTCTTTGAAAGGCGAGAGGATCGGTTTGCCTACATGTCGTTCTACGGGAGTGAACTTATGATCGAAGAAGTTAGTGGTAGGGAGGATGAATCAACCTGGATAATACAGCCACTGGATTACCCTCGCGGACGAGGACTAAATATTTCAATCGATTGCCCAAATGCCGATTCTTTAGTAGAACGTTTGAATGCAGCAGAAATTCCCCTTCGGAAACCAATTGAGGAGCACTGGTACCGAGGCGATGATATTCTATATGGGCAACGAAATTTCCTGGTTCAAGACCCTGATGGGTATCTTCTACGGTTTGCGGAAAAGCCAGGAACTAAACCGGTGAGGAAATAGGTAAATTTAATGTATACAAGGGCCTGCAGTCGGTCCCGGCAAAGCTGGAACGCTGAGGGTCCGTTGTGGATCGAGGCTGTGTGAAAACTCGAAAAATTCGCACCAGCTAAAAAATATTTCCCACAGGCAGTTAAAAGTCATACTAATTTCGTTTTTGATTACCCATTTTGAAGTCGGTTTTGGTTGAAATATGGAACGCATTCACCACAAAAATTTTTAGCAAATAGTTTTTACACAGCCTCGGTCGATAGCAGAAACTGATCCCGAAGATTCGAGCGTCAGCTATTGAGGGAGCCAGGCCCATGATTCGACGTTATATGATGTCGGAGGCGGCTTTTCGATCGATGTGCGAGCTCGATTATTGCAGGCTTTCCCAGTAGGCGGCGAACTGGACTGCGATGCGGCCGCTGCGCGAACCGCGCTGGGTGGCGAAGCGGATCGACTCGGTGCGCGCCTCGTCATCCATCTTCATGCCGCGTGCCTGCACTGCCTGCTCGACCACGGCCAGGTACTGGTCCTGGGTGAAGGGGTGAAAC
>JAAEOZ010000768.1 GCA_024222685.1 Gammaproteobacteria bacterium
ACAGGTAGGTATCAATACTGCGCCCATCTCCTTGAGCCATCCTACCACTTGATCGGGACAGTAATTTGACTTACATCAAGAGGGTCTAACCCGGACACATAGGTAACACTTTCAGTATAAACAGGTTAGCTGCCGGTTCGACCCGATTCTCGTCTTCGTCAAAGAAGCCTGGATCAGACTCCATAAGGCTGACTAGCCAAATTCGGTCGGCTACCTCGCGAATGCCGACATGTTGTCCACCCAATACAGCGCTTAGGTTAATCTTTCGTTTTCGAAGACAGATCCGACCACACTGAGTGACCAGAATAGTACGATCGTGAAAGGAGTACTCAGGCGGTGAGGTGGGATACGTCGATCAGGTACATTTGCCGCACATTTTCATGCACTGAGTCGATGCAGACCTGGCGGGAATCGGGATGCCAGCGCGGATGAAGATCACATCGATTCGGTTTGCCGAGATTCGGGTCAGTGTAAAAACTGCCGATATCGTATCTCCGGTTGTTTTCGACATCGTATAAAATTAACAGCCGTTCGTTGCTGATGCTGTCGGGGTAGGTATCCGAGAGTAACCATTTAACGTCGACCGAATAAGTCATGTGGCCGTTTTCAGTCAGACATCTCGCACCGATGACCGCAACCTCACCCGTCAACTCATCGTAGAGATGATAATGAATACCACCCTTATGTGGGCCCCAGACGATAATCTGGTGATCGTTCTTCCATGC
>JAAEOZ010000769.1 GCA_024222685.1 Gammaproteobacteria bacterium
ACATATTAGGTGACACATTATCGATGAGTAGCATCACGGGCTCAAGCGTTACGGATTGTAAACTCTGTTGCATGGGTGAATTCACTTCAATCACTGGTCGCAGCAGATACCAACCATTCTCAATGCCAAAATTCACAGTATCCCACTTCAATAGCCAGGTTGCTGTCGCCTTGTCATGCAGCGCATCTCCAATATTGATCCAGTTTGTCGGGGCGCCTTCTGTGGTTACCGGCCCCGATATTTCGTAGGCGACGCTGATTGGCACCTGACCAAAAATTGCTTCATCAAATCGTAGCTCCTGTAATTCATCCCGTAAACGGGGTGGAAATGTAAAAGGCTGTTCGTAAAGATGTTGCAGACAAACGCCCGGGTCATTAGGGTTAAATGCCTGCCATTGCATCGTAACAGTTTGCGGCGTTTCCAGATTGCCTGCTTTATCTTCCGCCCAATATTCAAGTTGTATCGTTGTCCCTGGCATGCAAAACGGCCGTTCGATTATAATCTCATTGCCCTTATGGCTGTAGTGAGCAAAGCTATCTTCTCCCGCTTTTCCGTCATTTAAGAAGCGATACCAGATCGCCTTAACCCCCGAAAAGTTATCTACAGATGAAATCGTTACAGTATGACCAGATACCAGCCATTCGCCATCGATTGTTGTGGGCAATAATTCTCCATCGGCGCTGATAGACGATACAGGCGGTGTGAAATCATAGCCAAATTCGGCTGTGTGCTCGTCTTCCATATTGCCCAGCCGATCAACAGACTTAAACTGTACAGATCCGGATTCCCCTTCCATTTCAGAATCAAGCACTACCGGCACGCTAAAATTCGCTCCATGCTGCCATGCAGTCCAGGGGTCAGATTCCTGAGTGCGATACCTGTAAACGCTCGTCAATACACCGGCAGTATTGTCCTGTGCATCAAGATACACCTGATGTTCATAAGGATCGCCGGCAATTGCCCGAGCTAAATCATACGAATTGACCCAACTCTTAAGCGAAGCAATCGTAACAGGGGAATCATAATCAGGGGAAGATATGCCATCGATACGTAGCGACGGATCACCGAATATCATCATTTTGTTAACAACGTAGAATGCATTGCCTTCACATTTGTAATCATAGCGTTCATCAGGCCAATCTGATACAGGAATATGTCTAAAATTATCGACATCATAGTCAGGATCAGCAAGTATTGCTTCCAATCCTGCTAACCAGGCATCACCGACAGTTTCCACCCCACTATGGATAGCATTTTCAAAGAAAAGCTCGTTTAATTCAAGAGAGTTGCGTTGATTCTCAATAGGAGATCCAATATAAATCACACCCGCATCAAAAGCCTCTGTTATAAACGCTTCAGCCATTGAAGAGCGATCAGACCCTGAATATGGCGTTACTGGCATGTCAGGAAAACCGGCATAGGATGCGAACTGGGCAGTCCAACAACCAGAGGAAGCTACAACTGCTGGATGGTACCAGTTTGTTAACGTGATTACTGAATGTCGATCAAGGTCAAAAGACCAGCCTCCAGTATGACCATGTCCAGCATGATTTACAAATCGTGGGAAGTTGCTATTGAGATAATTACGAACAAACTCATTCGTGGGGGTATCTACATTAAATATTGGACCATCAGGGTATTTGGCCTGGATAAAACCACCCTCAGCTGCCTCAACCAGATAAGTCAAATCAAAAGTTGGGCCAAAGGTTGCGCCGAATGTTTCTTCGGTTTGCCACCTTCCTCCAAAATCATCGGAAAGAAGCAAGGCACGATTTTGGTAAGGACTACCCGGAACGCGGTTCTCATATACTAAAACCTTTGTCACGTAGCGTAAAAATTCATCAGGAGAATTAGCCGGAATTCGCCCCACAGCAACGTCTTGATGAACCGTATTTTTATCAGTACCGAGCGCATTGCCACAATAAAGTTCGCCAAAAAATCCATCATTATCAAAATCCCAATCTTCAAAAGTTCCTACAGGATCTGCATCATCGCTCCATAAATTGGCAAAATAAGCATCAACCGGAATTGCTTTATATCCTTCCTGATAAACACACGGGGTTGTCAATCCGACTTTGTTGCAATAAGATTCATGAAAACTGAAATTATTAGCGCCATTCGACATGTATCCAGTTGCTTGGTAACGTACAGGAAATACGCCAAAATCACCAACCAGGATTACGTATTGAACATTGTGCATAACAACTTCGTTATGGATGGCTCGTTTTATCTGCTCGGCTTCGTCAACTCCTGAATAAGCAGCAATAATTCCCCCCAAATCGAGTACCTGCGCCGGCATGCCGGTGGCCGTTTTGTAATCAGCCAGAATCTGAGCATATTCAACCCAGTCGGTATTTGCCAAAATTGCATCACCGCTCCCTGCCACATGTGGGGTTATGATTAGTAATCTGTATTCACTTTGCGCTTGTGTCGGTTGCCGTGTCCACCATATTTGAACTGTAATCAAGCAAAGGATAAATAGGAGCAAACTTTTGTTCAGCTTAAATCTTCGGGGCATCCATTGCTCTCGTGTGAGTAAGTTGATGTTTGACTTAGGCATCGTATACCTCCATTATAAACCGTAGGGATGATTAGTTTGTCACGGTTTAGTATTGGGAATAGGGAAGCCGTGACACCAGGAAGTTCGGTGGTTCACTCCACAGATTTCTACGAAAATGAACCGCCAAACAGTTAACAGGCATGAGATAATTCAAGATGGGCATAGGAAATAATGGCATCATCTCGGTATTTCATGGGAATCTTGCCAGCATGTTTGACCAAAATTTCGAGTATGTTGGCAGAGCAATAGTAGTCAAGCAGCTCAATTGTGACGGTATGTACACGGCCGTCTACCGGAAGGGTTTGAATAACTGGCGTCGCAATTTGGGGCAACCCGTCAATCTCAACTAAGTCTGTGACGATCAGCGCATTTTTTGGCTCCAGCATCAGGGTAAGGCGGGCAAATTTTAATTTGTGAGATGTTGAGAAAGAAGAATAGCTGTCATGTGTGGTAAAGTTCAAAACCCAATCTGTCCGCTCATCGTTTCCGTCGCCGGTGTTTGTCGCCTCTTTATTTCCAATAACCTCAAAATCGATATTTCTCACAGTCTCTGGAAATGTTTTAGTTTGTGGGATTGTGCTGCCCCTCACTAAACTTGTAATCGTTACGCTCATTTTCGTTACCTCCAATTTGAACTATCTTTAACGCTTGAATAATAAGTGGCTGGCTGTG
>JAAEOZ010000770.1 GCA_024222685.1 Gammaproteobacteria bacterium
ATACTGGATGCCGCTGACGCATTGCTTCAGCAGAATCCGGATGCGATGCGACAACGCAAGCGGCTGGTCGAACATCCTTATGGCACGATCAAACACTGGATGGGATCGACACACTTCTTGATGAAACGATTACCCAATGTTCAGGCCGAGATGAGCCTGCATGTGCTGGCCTATAATTTGAGGCGAGCCATCAATGTGCTTGGAGTGGCGAAGATCATGGAACAGCTGCAGGCGGCCTGAGAGGCCCAGGCTTTCGAACACCAGCAAGCCAGATTACGCTGAAGCGACGGACTGACTTATTGGAAACGGCGCTGAGCATTCCGGCGCCTCTACGGCGATTTCACTCGGTGACACAAAAAATATGGTGCGATATCGAGAAGACGCCGGGCTGAACAAATACAAAGCTCTTTTCACACAGCCTCGGCCAGGAGCGGACCCTCGATCTATTGCCTGAAGATTAAAATTATCCTCGCGCCAACGATATTCCGCCAAACTTATTGTTTGCGATTGACGCAAATCAATACCATAAAAAATATGGGATTTAAATTCGTAACGTATGGATTATTAGAAATGGACTATTTCCAATTAATTAGTTTGACTAGTTCACTCGGAACGATCGATATATGAACCTTTCAGCAGGGGCAATCCAATGCATCTGAAATTACGGTTAGCAACAATCGCACTATTGTTAATGGCCTTTGGCAGTTTTAATGCGCAGGCCGAAGGCTGGTATCTCGGTGGCGGTGCCGTGACTTCGAACCTGGAGGATGATCTGGACGATGAAATCAGCCAGGGATTCGGGTTTGCATTAGTCGCTGGCTACAGCGCAACCGATCTTTTTGGCATCGAGTTTCTTCTGTCGAGTGCTGTCCATGATGAAGATTTCACCGACGGTTACGTTGTTAACGATACTTTTATGCTGGGGGGCAAGTTTTCTTTTGGCGGCGAAGGTTTCAGGCCCTACGTCGCTGGCGGAATTTCAAAGAACTCGGTCGATTTTGAAAACTTCGAAGAGATTACCGGTGACGGAACCTACTGGGGGATTGGCGCCGATATATTCATAAACCAGAATCACGTTATCAACGTTAGTTATCGACTCAACGACTGGGAAGGTGACGATTCGATATTCGATTACGATGTCAGCAACAAGATGCTTACAGTCTCATATAATTTTTACTTTGCTCGCTAAGATTGAGCTGTGTTTTGCGGTGTAGCTTGAACCTGGTCGCGCGGATTTGGTAGTCGCCTCTAAAATATCTGAGATTCTGTTTTCTCCATAGCAGACGCTGAAATCCTCCTCCCAGGCTTCTCGAATCGGCCAGGAACGGACCTTTAAAATTACTAAGTAAATGCAACCCTAATTACTCTTAATAGTTGGATCGGATATTCAAATTATTTACCGCTTCCGCCAGGCATTGACTCTTTTCACTGAGTTCAATATCCGAAAACACCTTAACACCTGCCTCCGTTCTAGCCGCAGCAATTCGCCTGAGTGCCATGCCGATCGCACGCTCGCTATTCAGAAAACGGCTTTGCGGGATGACAGTTTCCAACGGACTATCAAACCGGATCATCTCATAGTATCCACCTACTAAACCAAAGCCGGTAATGGCACAGCCTGAAATTTGCTGTTCGCTACAGTTGCGACGGCACAGGTTTGCAACTGCCAAGGCCTGGGGAGCGGTCATCGTCCATTTTGCGATAGCATCGAAGTGCTTACTCTTGTCCCAATAGCCAATGGTTTGTGCCCCGGCTTGATAGCCAAAGTCCACAAATTGCATAGCCATCCTGGTATCCGGGCCATAGCCAAGGTCAACCGAAACTGGATCGATCCCTTCATTCATGCCAATGATGTGCAGTAAGGCGGCCCGCCCGGTCGTCATACCCAAACTCGTAAAACGAAATCCTCGCAGATAGGGTGTTAGCTCTGACTTCGAGATTAGCAATCGTGCCAATTCCTGCCGCTCGGATTGAGATCCGTCGACCACAACTTTTCTGACAAGATGCTCTGTTGCCTCAAATTCACCGATTTCATAGAGCTGTTTGATAGCGGCAATATTGATACCAAGAGAAGTCCCATCTAGCAAGACTTGTGCAATCGGATTTCCCCGGTCGGCTTCAACCTTTATCCAGCTCGAACGAAAAACACCATATCTCAAGTTTGATCGGAACAGATCGAGTCTCTCAGATCGGGACATTTGTATAACAAAATCTCCAGAGGCCCGGTCTGTAATTTCTATTCTCGAAAGCAACAATCGCGCCGCGGTATTCCCCTGGTTAGATAGCATCGAAAGAATCGGGAGGCTTCCCGCGTCATTGTCACTGAGCCAAGTTTCAACAGCCAAAAGAAAATCGGGGTCATTAGCGCCTGACAAGGTACTGGCCTTTGAAGATTGCATATATGGAACACCGACCAGGAGAAGGATGATAAATACGAAACTTCGGATAAAATTATTCCTCATTGACAATTGATAACCTTAGTTAGAGAAGGTGTAACAGATTAATCTTTCTCAGATATACGTCACTAAGCTGTTGATATATATTATTTTATTAATTTTGACATTTAGCCCGAACATGGTCCAGTCCACCTAAATTTCTCTTCAGTAATTGTATGAAAAGATTGTATGCGGTCACTCAAAATGCGATATGAGGGTCGGCAGCCGCCGCTGATTATAGGATTTTGCGCATCTGTTTTCCCGTTAGCGGACACTGAAAAGCAGTTATCAAGCTTCTGAAAACGGACAGGAACGGTCACTGGCACATATAAAATAAATGCACCTCATTTTTTCCTGGCTATCAATAAAACATCTAATAGCCGGGACCAAACTCGATGATGTGTCCGACCTTGATTACCACGTTAAAGTGCTTGTGTGATAAAAATCCGCCGACATCGACACCTTTTTCGTTTTCAATTATTTGCACAATACAATGATAAGAATAATGGTGGGTGTAGGATTTATTTTCATCGACGACTGAAAAATAATTGTCTTCAACGGCGCTGATTTGTGCCGGTTCGAATCGGAACGCATTTTCGATGTTGATACCGACTTCCTTGTTCAGATACTTTGCCAAAATACTTTTCATATAAACTGCCCTCAAGTTCGAAAAGCATACCATTTCTCGGTTGTTAAATTTTTAGTTTTGAGGATTTGATTTCTCCAATATAGACCCTCGCAAAACCCTGATGGGGGACAATCTTCGGCAGATTCTGTTGAAATACTCTCGATTGCGACCGGACCATGAGATAATGACACCCGGTATCAACTTCCTAAGAAACTCATCCTATGATGGGACAACTACCGGCTCAGCAGAATGCATTATTTTACGAGTTCTGCCTGGAAAAGCACATCCCAGACGAGC
>JAAEOZ010000771.1 GCA_024222685.1 Gammaproteobacteria bacterium
AACACTGATATCGGCACCAGTATCAACATGATTAAGCACCATACACGAACCGGTAGACCGTTGGGTAGTGTAGAGTTTAATCACAAAATGGAAACGATTACAGGAATCGATTTGTCACTCAAGGCTCCAGGTCGTAAACCAGCTATCAACCAATAGGTATACTGCCCCCTGATTACTCTGTCACCTTCGTTGCCTAAATACCTTCTGGTAGCAGATTTTCTTATCGCTGATAATCGATAAGGCGCTAATTATTCCCTTTCCAGCCTGTACTCTGGTCGATTGAACACATAGAATACCGGCGATTCTAAAACCTTCAAAATTGAGGATAACTTTATGTCTGAATGTCCTGTGTGCGGCGCAGAGGTCGAGCTTGCCAACGATGCAGTAGTTGGTGAATTATTAAGTTGTGACGATTGCGGTACCGAGCTCGAGATTCTAAAACTCGATCCTGTCGAAATCGGTGAAGCACCGTCTGCCGAAGAGGACTGGGGACAGTGAGAATTGGCCTGTTGCATTCACTGATTCGTAAGGAAGAAAAACTACTGATTGAAGCTTTCAAAAATGCGGGTGTCGATCCTGTTATGATCGATGATCGAAAGCTTATTCTCGACTTTCATGCTGCTCCCGATATCGATATTCTGGTCGAGCGTTCGATAAATCACTCGCGGGCCTTGCACGCCCTGAGATTATTCGAGTCGGCTGGTGTTCGTTGCGTGAATTCGCATCATGTCTCGCAGGTTTGTGGTGACAAGCTATTAACCACCGCAGCACTGAAAGAAAATGACATTGCACAACCCGAATGCCGTGTAGCTTTTACCGAAGAGTCGGCACTGGATGCCATCGAAGAGCTGGGCTACCCGGTGGTTTTGAAACCCGCTGTCGGTTCCTGGGGGAGGCTGCTTTCCAAGATCAACGATCGCGATGCGGCTGAAACCGTTCTCGAACATAAAACGGTGCTCGGCAGTTATCACCACTCTATTTTTTACATTCAACAATACGTCGAAAAACAGAATCGCGATATTCGTAGTTTTGTGGTGGGTGATGACTGTATCGCCGCTATTTATCGTAGCTCCGACCACTGGATTACTAATACTGCGCGCGGCGCCATCGCAAGCAAATGCGAAGTAACCAACGAAGTAGCAGAGATTTCAATCGCTGCAGCGAAGGCGGTTGGAGGTGGCATCGTTGCTGTCGACCTGTTCGAAAGCGAGCGCGGTTTGCTAGTCAACGAAGTGAACTACACCATGGAATTTCGTAACAGCATCGACACCACCGGCATCGATATTCCAGCAGTAGTTGCCAACTATGTTATTGAGCAGGTCAGGCAGCAATGATTAAAGTATCGATTGTCGGTGCCTCCGGATATACCGGCGGCGATTTACTACGTATTTTACTGTTTCATCCGGAAGTTGAAATTCAGCAGGTAACCTCGGAACGCCACGCGGGTAAAATGGTTTCTAACCTGCACCCAAACCTACGTAAAATCACTAAACTGAAATTTGTCCCGATTGCTGAACTCGAACCCTGCGATATTTTATTTCTGGGCTTGCCGCATGGTCACATGATGAATCGACTGGATGAGTTCGAGGCACTGGCCGATACGTTGATCGATCTTTCGGCCGATTTCCGTATTCAAGACCCTGCTAC
>JAAEOZ010000772.1 GCA_024222685.1 Gammaproteobacteria bacterium
ATTGCATTCAGAGTTTGCATGAATTTATGTATTGGCTTACGCATCGGTATCAGGTTGAACAGGAATGGAGAGGACGCGTCACGGGTGGACCCGTTGCCTTGTTTTCTGGTCCATCAGGCACAGGTAAAACATTTGCTGCTGAAGTATTAGCCAATGCTTTTGGTTGTCCGCTACATCGAGTAGATCTGGGTATGCTGGTGAGCAAGTACATTGGTGAGACAGAAAAAAATCTGAACGCGCTTTTTGATGCTGCTCATGGTCAAAAAATTATGTTGTTGTTTGATGAAGCAGACAGCCTGTTTGGAAAACGAGGTGATGTTAAAGAAGCACGTGATCGTTACGCCAACATGGAAATTAGCCACCTTCTTTCCCGTATCGAACGACATCATGGCCCATGCATTTTAACAACGAATTTAAGACAAAATCTTGATTCAGCTTTTGGGCGCAGGTTTCAAATGGTAATTGATTTTCCTCGTCCAGATGCTGCATCAAGAGCAGAACTGTGGAAATTGCATATACCGACTGGTGCACCACTCGATGACGAAGTCAATTATGTATTACTTGGTAAAGAATTAAGTTTAACCGGGGGACAGATACGTAATGCTGCTTTACATTCAGCGTTTTTGGCGGCAGGTGAATCTTCGGTAATTAACCTTAGCTATATTGCTCGTGCAGTTTGGACAGAGTTGGCTAAAGAAAGAGGAGAAATGATGATATCCAGTCTCGGTAATCTAGCCGAATTCCTACCAAAGGAGGCGATTAATGCTGCATATTGAACGCATGCGTCTTCAGTTACCTTCTGGTTATGAGCATAGAGCTTCTTTTATTGCACGTATGGTAGGGGAATCATTGGCTGAATTCCAACCTTCTGAAAACCGAAAACTAGACAGCTTAACTATTGGCCAAGTCCAGGTTATGCCGAATGCTTCAGATCAGGAGATTGCACACAATATAGCACAACGAATTATTTCTGTGCTTGGGAGAAAAATATGAGTGAGAACACCGTTCCAAGTGGTAATTATTCAAAACTGAAAGTGACACGTGGCTTATTGCGTGAGTATACCAATACCGATAATGCACTCGAATTACATTTTGAATTTAATCCTTCAAGTATCACACGCACACGATCTGTGGAAATTAAATTCGGTGAAGGCCAGTCAAATACAGGTGGTCGTGATTTTAAAAATGAAAGTGAAGTAACACGTGTTACCCAGGGAGCAACGGTTAAAGCGGAAAGTTTTAGCTTGAAGATCCTGTTAGATGCTACGGATCGAATGAATGCAGGAGACACCGATGCGCAGACGAAAGGGGTTCAACCTGAGCTTGATATTTTATATTACATGATAGAACCAAAGCTTCAGACGCCGGATGGGGTGACTACCCTGGCAGCGCTTGGTGAAGGTGGCTCGATTTGTCAGTCACAGCCGTATCCCTCAATCCTAGAATTCCACTGGGGTGCTCAGGTATTAGCAGTGTTAATGACCCAAATGCAAATTGATGTAAAAGCATATCTGCCGAGCCTTCTACCTTATCGGGCCGAAGCAACGCTGACCCTTCAAATCATTCAGAGTGATAACCCGTTTTATACACCTGAAATGAAACGAGTGTTAACTTCCGCCCAGAAAGCGTCCGGGGCACTGCAGGGCTTCCAAAGTTCGGGAGGCTAGAATGTTGAATCATTCATTGTACTTAAGGAGTGAGTAGTGATTGAAAAGAGATCGAGGTATGAAAGTTCCAAGCCATTTACCGGAGAAAATGGCAAAGAGCCGGTGTTTGGCGGTATTCGCCCGCGAAAGATTGGTCTGGCGACCGGCGTATTGGAATACATTGTAAAAGAGGGGGACAGATTGGATCTTCTTTCTCTGCACTTTTATAACAACTCGCGAAGATGGTGGCGTATCCTGGACGCTAATCCGCAGATTATTTTCGGGGCTGATCTGATGCTTAACAAATATATAGGTGAAACGATTATGATCCCCCGTTCAGAAGAATCCAGAGGTGAACGATGAGTACCGCTCAGGAATTCAGGCAGCCGGCAACTTACAAGATAACAGTGAGTGGGGAAGAAATAACCGATCTCTATCCATACTTGGTTGATGTGAAAGTCGAGATGAGTAGACGCGCGTCCTCTGTATGCACAATGACCTTCGACACGATTCGTTTGGACGACTGTACATGGATGGTTCAGGACGCCGGTGATTTTGAGCCCTGGAACGAATTCAAGATCGAGGCCGACTTCGGTGACTATGACGAAGAAATTATGCGCGGTTTTGTTAAGACAATTAAAGCCGATGCACCTGAGCAAATGGGAGAAGCAAAGGTAACCGTCACATGTCAGGATGAAACGATGCAGCTTGATCGGGAGCATATGCGCAAAATACGTTCACGGGAAGACGAGCCCCTGACGGATGGAGAAATTGCGCGGGAGATATCGGGGGAAAACAATCTGAGTGTTGAAGCAGAGGATGGACTAAGCAACATTAGTCTCAATCAGGATAGTACTCATATTAAATTATTACGTGATCGGGCTGAAGCAAATGGATTTGAATTATATATTCGAAACGGAAAACTTTTTTTTCAACCTCCTCAACTGGATGAAGATCCCCAGGCACCTATTATGGTGTACTCAGGGACGCGAACTAATTGTATACAATTTTCAGTTATGCATGACGGGCATAGGCCTGATGAAGTAGGTGTCATGCGTACAGCAGAAACCGGAACGGAAGTAGAGCAGGAAACACTAAAACCGGATCTCACCTTGTTGGGAAAAAAGGCGGCAACAAGCGAGAATGCGGGGCTCGTCCCCTTTGTTTGGCAAACTCAACGTCCTGCTGGCGATTCCTTTGAAGAAGCTAAGGCGAGAGCAAAAGCCAAAGCGAATGAGAATGCGTGGAAGTTAAAAGCCGATGGCGAACTGGATGGTTCACTCTACGGCCATGTCTTACTAACACATAAACTTGTTGGTGTATACGGTGTGGGTGAAACCTATAGCGGTTTGTATTACGTGGATACTGTGTCACATGTTTTCAATCAGAGTGGCTATCGCCAGTCCTTTAAATTATTACGCAATGCGACTGGAAAAAACACTGAACCCGAAAGCGATGATTCGCTTGCTGCAGTGAGGTAGGTATGGAAGAAACTCTAATCAGATTAGCTCAGGAAGTTGATCAAAAGTGTTATGGAAAGTATAGGGGTATCGTAATTGATAACGTAGACCCACAAAAACGTGCCCGTCTCAAACTTCGCATCCCTTCTGTGTTGGCGGATCAGGATACTGATTGGGCGCTTCCGTGTCTGCCATATGGCGGTTTTAATCAACAGGGAATGTTCATGGTTCCGGATGTGGATGCCCAGGTCTGGGTTGAATTTGAAGAAGGCGATATTCATCGTCCGATATGGGTAGGTACTTTTTGGCAGCAGGAGTCCGATGTGCCGCAAGATGCATCTAAAGAAGAACCGACAACCCGCATGTTAAGAACTCATTCCGGTCACATTCTTCAGTTTGATGATGCCGATGGTGAAGAACAGTTTCGCCTATTCCATCCAAGCGAAGCGGAGATGATAATTGATCCAAAAGGTACAATATCTTTAACTGACGCGTCGGGGGCTATTTTAAAAATGGATGCAGAGAACAACGAAATTATTATCGAAGATGCCAACGGTAATATTATGACTATGAATAGTTCAGGAACAAAAGTTGAAGATTCGAATGGCAATGTAATAGAAATGGCTGCAGCAGGAATTACAGCGGAAGCTCCTAAAATAGTAATCAAGGGCAGCCAGGTACATCTGGGTGATGAAGGTGGAGAGCCGGTGATTAAAGGACAAAGTTTTCTTAGCCTGTTTGCTACCCATATTCATACTGTGGCCCCGGTTGTGGGTGGTCCCACATCACCACCAATACCTCAGGGAGAAATGAGCACTTTATCAACAACAGTAAAGACAATATAGAGAGAAGTCTGTTATGTCGGGATTGACCGAATCGCACTATTTGAAATTTCCTTTCTCTGTCGGGAAGGAAGGACCGAAAATTAGTACACGATCAGAACATGTGCGTGAACAGATCGAGCAGGTCTTGTTTACCAGTCCGAAAGAAAGAGTGTTCCGTCCTGAGTTTGGTGTCGGTGTGCGCAGGCTGGTTTTTGAACCTAACAATACCGCATTGAGAAATACCACGGTTAAAAGATTGAATGCATCGCTTGCCGAAGCACTGCATGGCGAAGTTGATCCGCATACTCTTGAAATTGAAGTCCGTAGTGAAGATGCAAAACTGAACATTCAGATTTCCTATGTCCTTGCAGCTATCAATAAAAAGGAATCGTATATGTTTGTAGCCGGTTCTTCAGGAGAAAACAGTGGCTGACGCACCCGAATTAAAACTAAATTTTCGTGGAACTTGTCCGGACTGTGGTGTTCGCGAAGTTCATTTGCCTGCACCTTTGGCCGATGCAGGTGATGATTTTGATTGGCAGGTCCGCGATTACAACGGCTTTCGAATGTTTATGCTGGAAGAACTTGCTGCGCGTTTTCCAGAGCGTAAACGCTGGACACCAGCTGATCTTGAAGTCGTCCTGGTTGAGGTGATGGCCACGATTCTGGATCAATTATCCGACATGCTGGACAGGGTTGCTGCTGAGGCTTATTTGGAAACAGCACGCAAACCTGAAAACGTTCGCCAACTGTTGGAATTTATCGGTTATGATGCCGTCGCCGTCGCAAAAAGTAAGGATCAATTGTCAGGCGAGCTGCAAGGCGATACTGCGGTATCAGCACTTGAAGATTACTGGAGCAGTCATCCCCATGCTATGGTGCAGGCAAAACGGGACGGTCCATGGGATATTCATACCCAGAAGCGTATGGTTACGACCGATGACTATGCTCTGCGTCTGCGTGAACACCCGCTCGTAGTAAATGCCCATGCCTGGACCGAGTGGAGTGGTTCCTGGTTTACCCTGCATCTGGCGGTGATAGTCGAAGAAGGAATGAAACTGGATCCGGCTAAAGGTGTGCCGCCTGTTTATAATTTAGATTTAAAAAAAAGCATTATTAATTTTCACGAACGCGTGGGACTGGTTGCGCCTAATCTGGAGACCATCCCGCCACCCAGCGTACGTATGATACTGCGCCCTTATACCGATGCCTTTCGTATGGTCGGGCAGGAAGTGATTCTGCGGGATCCGCAATATATTGGCATTTACATGGCAATCTCTATCAAGATTAGTAACAACCATTTTCAGTCAGAAATTCGTCATGCTATTGCTCAGGTGCTTGGACAGGGTCCGGATGGTTTCTTCGCGCCGGGACGGCACGGCTTCGGTGAGGATTTATATAGCAGCGATGTCATTGAGATATTAATGGCATTGGACGGTGTTGAAAATGTTTGTCTTAACCGCTTTAAAAGAATAGGTAATCAATATCTGAATCGTGTTGACGCCGGTTTCATTATCTTGGACGGCCTGGAAGTGGCGGTATGCGATAATAATGCCGGTGAGCCCGAGCGCGGGTATTACCGGTTAAAATTGCATGGAGGGCGTCGAGGATGAAAAAGCGTAATGATCTGACACGTTGGAATAGAGCAGGCAGAAACCGTTTTGACTATGTCGATGGTAACGCAGTGGAATACCTGGAATTCCTGCGTCAACAAATCGCGCGGCAGTTCGCCGATCCCACTACTGGATTATGCAACTGGCTAAACCCGCCACAACAAATTCCGGATAAGGAAGTAGAGCAGCAAGACGAGACATTGGTACAACGTCAGGAGCGATTAAGCCTGAGGAAACAACGTCTGTTAGAAACCTACCTTCAGGACCGACGCGATTGGGCATGGGAGATCAGTCGCAGTTTTGCACGTTGCTGTCATATTCTTACCGAACATGCAAACGCTTATGCTAACGAGGGATTTCTCGGTACTGCCACCCAGTGGGATAATGTGCGGCGATTGGTCGAAATGCTTGACTACCATCCGGCGCCACCGGCTTCAGCTTCCACCTGGCTTGGTTTGGTTGCTAAAGAAGGAAAAAGCGGTGTCATACAAAAAGGTTTTCAAGTTAAGAATAGTCCTCAAAAAGGAAGCGACAAGGTTATTTTTGAAACACTGCAGGATATGTTTATAGATGCATCACTAAACGAATTACACCCCAAAGGCTGGAATAAATCTGAACAGCCGCTGGTGCCGCCAGCCAATGGCGAGCCAGGTTCAACATCCTCGGCTCAATATTCTGATGTGATGCTGGAACCTGTTATTTATCTTCAGGGTATTGGCTCTGAGTACGCCGGTAGGTTGGGCGAAAATTTTAAGATCAAGGATTTGCTTATACTTGACCCGGATAGTGATAGTGTTGGCCTTGGCATCAATGAAATCCGAATGCGGGAATGGAAGGCTAAGGCGGATTTCTTGTATCAGTTTGCCCCGCCTGGCGATTGGTCTGTTATTTCTGAAACCGCCTTGCCGGACATCATGGCGATCAGTAATGAAAACTTGGCAGAGCAAAGCGGTAATACACTGGAAATAGCCGCGGCTCTCAAACATGCAATTGCGATGGTAGAGGTTTGTCTCGATCACACACGATATCTTGAACTTAAGTATAGGCAACTCATTGTCCCTAGAGAGAGCGACTTAAAATTCGTACAAACGACCTGGCATATTGCTACTAAACCTGCGGTTGAACCCGGAGAAGTAGCGATGATCAGTGATGATGCAAACGATTGTGCTGAAGCCGTGATGATAAACCGCGTGTATGAGATTGATGCCAAACCACCCATGCTAGAATTAGAACTATTGACCAGCCCGCTACAAAACAGTTGGGGAGAATGGGATAAGGGTGATACGCTGTTGCACTACTCACCGCGCTGGCATAGAAAACCTTGGTTAAATGGTGACGATGTAATTCGTACTCGTGAAACGCATGGGCTTAACGAAGATATTTATATTTGTTGGCAAAACGCTTTTGGAAATTGGCGTTATGCAAAAATCATTGAGACTGATAGACGCAATCTACGATTGAAAGCATCAGGCCTGCCACCAGAGCCGGGTGATAGACTAGCATTGGTCTCCCAGTTTGAAGGCGATCAAATGGCCAAGGAATTTAGCGCGATTGCACTCGTTAAAAAGGATGGCGATATTACCGATCCAGTTGAGCTTGATACGATCGTATCACCGGTAAAACCTGAGTTAGTCGAGCCACCACCAGGTGACAATGTCGATCCGATTTTTGAAGTAATTGAGCTTGGTTCACCACCAAGTGGTGGGGGTGGTTTGCTACCGCCCGCATCACTACCCAAAATCGGCAGTTTCCTGTTTCCATCACCAATGTTGCCGATGGATCTTGTCAAGATTGCAGTCGAATTATTACTCAGCCTAGGAGTAATGCAAATACCTAGTACCAAGGAATTTGTCATCAAGGGTATGCCTTTCGGTGGCATGCTTAAAGAACTAGATGGTGCCAATCTGGATGATCCGACAGCATTGAGTAGAGCTGCCCAGAAACTTTTTAATTTATTGAGAGATTTAGAAATGTCTGTCAAATGTATTAGTAATCAGGTTTGCGACTCAGATGGAAATCTTCTATACGACGTCAATAACGCTCCAATTCAATGCGACGGCGATATCTTCCCCAAAATGGTGAGATGGCATCAAGGCGTACTAAATAATGATGGAACAGTCAACGAAAGTTTAGCTAAAACAGAACTAGTAAAACTTTTGCAACGAGCAACGTCGGATCCAACGATACTTTTTAAACGTATCGGCGTAACAATGAATAAAGAGACTGGACCGTTACTTGCAATAATACCAGATAAACCTGCATATATTGCGGTTGTCAGTGAAAAAGATCCTATTTATATGTTCAACAGCCGTCCGGACAGAATTCAAAAAGACGGTTGGGTGGTCGCTGAGTTCAGTGAAGGGTTAAGTGCAAAAAAAATAAAAAAAATTCGGACATTTGTTGATGACGATAAAACAGATAGCTTTGGCCTGGTCTTTTACGATACACTAAGTGAAACAGGCGATTTAAGTAACTTAAGTCCACCAGGAGAGTTAAAATGGGTTCATGCTGATTTTCGCGGTGAACTGGTTCCACATAATGCGACTGTTAATCTGTCTCCTATTGATCCTGAAATCTTTGAGCTTGATGAAATACCCGAAAATCTCAAAGTAGGGCAGGAAGTATTGATTACCGGCTGTGGCGATCCTTATCTAACCAAGATCACTGATATTGAAAACAATCCTTTCGCGTATGACCTCATTTTGATGTCGGTTGAATCAATCGATGACCTTCACGACAAAGGTGGCTTAAAAGTGATCGTTGCCCTCGTTGATACCGAGTTGAATATTCGAATCTTCGATGCAGGCGGAGAGAAAGTGTTTGACAAAGCAGAACCGGATTATGAAGTCGCTGATAAGACGTTTAAGACGTTTGCCGCTCTTAAAGAACGATTGACTCCATTTCCAGAAGAATCAAATCTGTCCAAGACGGATAAACAGGACATTATTGATGATGCGATTGCAATAGCAGGTCTTAGTCAACGTATTATATTTGATCCACCCCTGGCAGATTGTCTGGCTGGCAAGATGGTGATTAATGGAAATGTTGTGCAAGCCGGACACGGTGAAACACAACCTGAGAAGATTATCGGTAGTGGTGATGCTACAAAGTTAAACCAATCGTTTGTACTCGATAAAGAAGGGATTTCGTTTACACCAGATGCCACTAAAAATGCCGGAGTGGCCGCAGCGATTGATGTCAAGGTGGCCGGTAGGGTGTGGGAGCAGGTTTCCTCACTGAAAGATTCGCGTGCAGATGATCATCATTACGAAATCCGTATGACTGAAGAGGGTTATGTGAAAATTATTTTTGGTGATGGAAGTAACGGTCGGCGCTTGCCGAGTGGCAAGAACAATTTGCGAGTACGCTACCGGGTCGGTTCTGGCACTGAGGGAAATGTACCCCCTCAAAGCCTGATAAAAGCACTCAAACCTAATCCTTTGCTTGACTCAATTGCACAGCTGTTACCAGCAAGCGGTGGTGGTGATATGGAAGATCAGACTTCATTAAGGGAAAACGCACCACCGACTTTGCTGGCGCTCAAACGTGCGGTTTCACTTAGTGACTTTTCACATCTGGCTGCCTCGCAAAGCAGTATCTGGCAGGCCAAGGCTTATAGTGAGCCATTGCAGGGTGGCAGATTATCGCAAGTGACAGTCATTGTCGTACCCGCCGGTGGCATATTATCGGATGAACAAAAAAATAAGTTGCAGGATTACCTGCAAAGACACTCATTACCCGCTGTGAAAGTGTGTGTTCTACCTTACGAGCCCCAGATCATTAATTTAAGCGTGACTGTCCGAATCGATTCTGCTGCTTATATTCCGCAGGATGTCGCAGCCGGAGTTAAGCAGGAACTGATTGATCAATTGTCCTTGAAAAAACGGCGACTCGGAGATCCACTGTATCTTAGCGAAGTTTATAAAGTCGTGGAGGGTATTGAAGGCGTTGAGAATTCGGTCTGTGTGCTTGATGGCGATGACCGAGTCACCAAGCCAGAAAAGAGAAACTCAGTAGTCTATCTCGATACTAAAACCGGCTCGTCACTGATTATTACCGTGGAGGAATTTCAACTGTGAAATACAGCTTCGATTCGAGACTAGGTGAACAACTATACCGCTTATTGCCAGAGGTTTATCGTACACGTGATAGATACGAACAGCAGACCAGTGCAACTCACAACGAAGATCTTGCACATTACCTGGATGCACATGGATCTCTGCTCGATCTGATTCACGCCACTCTGGAACAACAATTAAAAGACACTCAACCAACAACCAGCCAGGACTGGTTATTGCCTTACTTTGCACAACTTCTGGCAGTCAACATTATGTCCCCGGATTCGGCAGGTAAACATGCCGAAGTAGATAAAGCAGTTTCCTGGCGTCAGCGCAAAGGCACACTCAAGGTTGCGGAAGAGATTGCTGAATCCGTCGGGAACATGGAAGCCGAAATTCAAGAAGGATGGAAGCGTGTGGCAATGACTCCGCGAATTGGAATGCCGGTGATACCGGTCAGCGCGGTTGATAATACATTAGCAATCGATGACAGGGTGCCTTCCCAGGCCGCGCAACATCCATCATTGCCGGCAGTGATGGTGGACCTGCGCAGGCCGTCAAGGGCAGTTGAAGCGCTGGCGACGAATCCGGCAGCGAATGTCTCGAGTTTTGGCGGCTTGCGACTAAACTGGCGGCAACTCAATTACCATGGCCTCCCTTGTTTCCCAGGTAGCTTCGATGATGTCTCCCGACGCACCGTGGATATGCGTACCCCAAGTAAAAAAAATGGTCACTATCATCACAAACGTGTGCTGGCTTATGTCTCACCTCCTGACGGTTTGATTCCACTTACTCCCATCGAAATAACATGGGCGCAACGCAATGAATCACTCTATGAGCATCTGATTGAAGAGACGATTGAAAATGGTGTCATTGTTATTCGAAACACTACTAAACGCGTTATTGCCATTACGGATAATGTCAGTCTTCCTAAAGATTCATACAAGCTTAATGATATCGACGATTCTAAAACGAAGGAAATCAGTTCTTACAAATTTGAAGGTATCAATTTTCGTAGTGAACTTAAGGTGGCCAGTGGTGGAAAACTGGAGCTAGTAAATGTCGAGGTGGATCGTGTTGATGTGGCCACTCCATCAACCGATGAACATGTGGTATTTGCAACTAATACGCTTATCAGTGTGCTTTCTTCAGGTGGGTTAGTACAACTTGATAGTTGCACCGTGCGTGATCAAGCTTTCCTCACTACTTCGATAATAGCCAAGGATTGTATATTAACGGATATTATCGGCACTGATGTTTCTGGAACCCTCGAGTATACGCGCTACCCGTCTACGGCCCCCTTCAGTGAAAATGACATGACCATTGAGGATTGCACTACAGACGATCCAAAATTCTTTACCCAACAAACAGCGTTGGACGCCAGGTCAATACTGGCACCGGATACACCATCAAGCATTCACCAGGGCGCCAGTGACAGCGGCGAGATGGGATATTTTCATCATGGCCGTGTCGGTCGACCGGTTCAACTCAGCGGTAATTTTACTGATGAAGAAGACGCGTTGGACCTACCCAACGATGGCGGTTATCCATTGCAGGATGTCATCTTTGAGGGAAATGTAAAGGTAAATAATGGACGGTTCCAATTGCAGCGCAGTGTTATTGCCAGTTTAGAGGTGATTACTGATGTATCCATTGGTGCTGAAGATTTCAAAATACCGGTGATTGATGCACAGGAATGCTTGTTCGATAAGTTGACTGTCACAAAAGGTTTGGCGCGACTTGAATACTGCACCGTGATGGAGCTGGCGCAGTGCAAGTATCTACAGACGAGTGATTGCATTTTTAAGAACTTGATAGTCGGTGCAGTTGATCCACAAAATAATCCTAATTGTGTGCGTTACTCACGTATACCCGCGGCGCTGGATCCAAGTTTATTGAATGCCATCACAGGGCGTAGCAGCACCAATACAACAGAAACGCCAGTGTTTATCCGCTCTGATTATTGCCGGTGGAATCTTAGTTTGATGTCCGTAACTGATATTGGTGAAATTATTGATGAGGGTCATTATTTAATAATAGTCGCACTTGTCAATACTAAACTGCATATCCGCATATTTAACTCAATTGGCAAGAAAGTTATTGATAAAGCAGAAAACGAGTTAGTCGTCGGAGAGAAACTGACGGCGCTTAAACAAAGACTAACTCCATTGCCTGACGAGACTAGCTTATCACAGCAAGACAAACAGGAAATC
>JAAEOZ010000773.1 GCA_024222685.1 Gammaproteobacteria bacterium
AAGGACATTAACAGCCAGGTTAAAATCGGCCGCTCAATGTTTCTGCAAAAATACGACTGTGAGTCCGAACTCGACTACAAGCGCCAGTGCATGCGCGACAGCCGAATTATGTATCATACGCATATCGGTATGAATGATATGGCGTCAACCAGTGTCGCACTACGCGATATTCATCGCAGACTCGATAACCAGGGGTTTCGTATGGATCGTGCAGGGTTTGCGGTTGATCGGCGTATGGGACTTCCGAGCGAATTATGGGAGGCTACAGCGGCAGAAACCGGCCCGATGTTGCAAACCCAGCAGGACTGGTTCGCAGTCGCACAATCTGCACCGATACAACCACATCTCGGTGATTTTATGATTGGCCAACCGGCGTCGGTATCGAATACTGTACAGGCTTTACGCATCGGTTGTACTACAGTCGGGAATCTTTCCCAGTATTTTAGTTTTCAGGCACCGGGATGGCAGGATCATATTACGACTAGTGCAGAGACCTTTAAAGCCATTATGCTGTTAGCAGAGTTTCGGCAGCAGGGCTGTATGCTGCACTCCTATCTGGAAGATGGCTATGGTGCATTATTCAGGTATTGTGCGACTGTAGCAGCCTGGGCGATGCTGGAATACTACCTGGTCGAAGAACTCATCGGCACAAAATTGACCCATTGTATAGGCGGATTAACCAGTGATCCCGTTAAGCGTTCAGGCTGGGTACTGGCGCTACAGAAAATACATCAGGGAGACCTGGTGGGTTCGATGATCTATGGTGACACAATTTCATTCAGTCAGGATTTTGATAAAAACCGAGCACTGACGGCCGAATACATGCTCTGGGATATTCTGACACAGATGTATTCACCCAGTGGTCACGCTGTTTTACCGCTTCCAGTTACCGAGGCGATTCGCATCCCTTCCGCAGATGAAATTATCGAAGCACAGTGTTTTGGTCGTCATGTTGAGAAAACTGCTACACGTCTATTCCCTCATGTCGATTTTTCGTCATCCCAGGCCTTTGCGGATCGAATATTTAACCAGGGTAAAAGCATTTTTAACAATGCATTGGCAGGTCTTAAGCAGGCAGGTGTAGATATACGCAATCCACTGCAATTGCTTTATGTGTTAAAGCAGATGGGGGCACAGGAATTTGAGTCAATGTTTGCTACCCCTGTGGTAGACAATGATAGCGATCAGACCGATATGTACCTGCTGTCACAACGCGTAGTAGAAGAAAATAGTGAGTTGTTTAACCAACCGCAGTTTAGAAATAAGGTGAAAGATAAGTGTTTGTTATTAGCCTCCACCGATGTTCATGAACATGCAATCGCTGCGCTTGCACAACTGCTTGGTGAAGCAGGTGCCGATATTATTTATCTTGGGGCTGAACAATCGCCCGATCAGATATTGAAACATTTGAAAGACAGGACAGCGGATGCCCTTCTATTAAGTACACACAATGGTATGGCACTGGATTATGCCCGACAGCTCAGATCAATCATGGAAAGAGAAAACATCAATTTGCCAGTCGTCATGGGCGGCGTACTTAACCAGAAAGTCGAAGGCCAGAGTTTACCGCTATCTGTTGTAGATGAATTGAAATCGATAGGATTTATGGCGGGCAACAGTCTCCCCGCAATGGCCGGATTATTAGGCAATTGAAGCCAGCAGGTCAGGCGGCTTTTCTGGACAGTAAAGCCTCAGTCATGCGGTTTTCTAATTCCTCCAGGGTAGATGTATCGACAATATTTTTACCCTCCGGTGTAGTCAGATAAAAAATATCGTCAATTTTCTCTCCAAGCGTCGTTATTTTTGCATGGGTGATATTGATGTCCATAGTAGCAATAACATTGGCTATGACCGATAAAAGCCCAGGTCTGTCCATCGCGCTTATTTGCATTACTGTCCGGCTATTGAGGTAGTCCTGTTCAAAAATGATTTCGGTCGGGCGATTAAAAGCCTTAAGCTGTCGAGATAGTCGTTTTTGAGTGGCCGACTTATACATGCTCTTCGAATCTAACGCTTTGATCAATTCACTCTCTATATGGCGGATAGTCGTTCTGTCGGTTATGGCTTCGTTGTTCTGATCCTGAATGATAAAAGTATCCATAACTTTATTATTATCTGTGGTAAAAATTTCAGCGTTGAGGATGGTTAAGCCTAGTGCACCGAGAACACCGGTAACCTGGGAGAATACAAAGGGGTGCTCATCGCAATAGACAAAAACCTTGGTGGTTTTAGTGTGTCTGGCCTGTCTGATGTTGACTAGAATATCTGCCTTCGGATTATCCAGAATGGTCTTTATATGCCAGCGAATTTCTAACGGCTGATGGCGAAGAAAATAGTCACCGGGAAGTTGGTCGCATAGACTGGTTATATCGGACAAACTAAATTCCAAATCCTGCATTTCTTCGAATGCGGCATCTCGGTTTTCCCTGATAACTTCATCGATATCTGGCGCAATATCAATCCCGCGACGAATTACCTGTTTGGTGGCTTTATATAATTGCTTTAGCAGAGAGTCTTTCCAGTTATTCCATAATTTCGGATTGGTACTTCGAATATCGGCGACCGTAAGCAGATAGAGGTAATTGAGCATACCGACACTGCCCACCTGTTTAGCGAAATCACGTACTACGTCCGGGTCGCTAATATCCTTACGCTGCGCGGTAACAGACATGACTAAATGATTACGCACGAGTTGGGAGACGACACGAGTATCTTTACGATTCATATTATGCTGCAAGCAAAACTGCATCGCATCGTCGGACCCTAATACCGAATGATCTCCATCCCGGCCCTTGGCAATATCATGAAACAGGGCCGCCAGGTAAAGCAGGGCCGGGTTTTCCAGTTCACGGTAAACTTCATTGCAAAATGGAAACTCATCCTCGTGTTTATCTAATGCAAAACGACGTAAGTTTCGGATAACGAATATTGTGTGTTGATCCACGGTATAGGCATGGAACAGGTCGTATTGCATTCTTCCGGTAATTTTTCCGAAAGCAGGAATATATGCTGCAAGGAAACCATAGGAGTTCATTCTACGCATCTGGTGAGTCATCCCACTGGGCGCACTCATAAGTTGCATGAACAGGCTGGTAACTTCTTCGTTACTGCGAAACTTGTCATCGACCAGGTAGAGATGTTCGCGTACTAGCCGGATGGTTGAGGCAGTGACACCATCGCATTTGGGGTGGGTTGAAACCAGTAAAAACAGCTCTACCAGTGCGGGCGGATGCTGCCTGAATACGCTTTCATCCCTAACCGCCAGATAACGATTTCGAAGCATAAAGTGATTGTTGATAACACTGGTCTTTTTCTGCCTTTCGGTGAGAATAATTTCTTCTCGGAATATCTGTAGCAACATTTCGTTGAGTCGCTCGAGTTCCATGATTGTTCGATAATACGCCTGCATGAATTGCTCTATAGCGAGATTATGCTTTCCTGCCTTAAAGCCAAACTCGGTGGCGAGCTGGTTTTGATAATCAAACAGCAAGCGGTCTTCGCGGCGTTTAGCCTGACGGTGAAGCGCGAAGCGGACTTTCCACAGATGTTGCTGTCCTTTCTCCAGAAGCTGGTGTTCGGCTTCGGTAATAAACTCGTGGTCAACCAGCTCACTAAAGGAACTGGCACCAAAATGGCGTTTAGCAACCCAGCCGATAATCTGAATATCGCGTAATCCACCAGGACCCTCCTTGATATTAGGTTCGAGGTTGTAGGCTGTATCATTGAAGCGTAGGTGTCGATTGTGCTGTTCTTCCAGCTTGGCTTCAAAAAACCTGCGCGAGGACCACATTTTTCGTGGAGCAATGGCCTTTTCAAATTCTGCATATAGTGATTCTGTGCCATGTAATAATCGAGATTCAATCATGTTGGTTATAACGGTAACATCGGCTTTTCCTTCGCGAATACAGTCTTTTATGGTTCGTACACTGTGGCCGACTTCGAGTCCGATATCCCATAAAAATGTCAGGAATGCAGAAATGTGTTCTTCGAGCTGTTTTGAAGGTTTTTTCTGCAGTAACAGCATCAGGTCTATGTCCGAGCCGGGCAGGAGTTCGCTTCGACCATAGCCACCGACAGCTACCAGGCAACAACAGTTTTTCTGCTGCGGAGGGATAAACTGCTCGATAACGACGCTAAGAATTTTGTCGATAAGCCGGGATTTCTGCTTTACCAGTGATTCAATCGCTACACCACGGTCAAACTCTGCATAAATATAAAGATTTGCCTGCTCAATTCCCTCAATTATCGGTTTAGTCTGGAGCCCGGTAGTAGTTCTGGCGCGATCAAGAAACTCATCAATGCCATTAATGTTTTTCATCTATAAACTGTCATCCCGGTGAAGTGTCAGGACTTCGAAGCCACTCTCTGTAACCAGATTGGTATGTTCCCACTGAGCTGACAGGCTGTGATCCTTGGTAATCACCGTCCATTCGTCGGGTAACAATTTGACATGGCGTTTACCGACATTGACCATAGGCTCGATTGTAAAAGTCATTCCAGGTTCTAGTAGTAAACCGGTGTCCGGCTTTCCATAGTGCAGTACCTGCGGTTCCTCGTGAAATACCTGACCAATGCCGTGACCACAGTATTCTCGAACTATACTGCAATGGTTTTTCTCAGCATGCGTCTGAATAGCATGACCAATATCGCCCAGATGGATACCGGGTTTTATCATTTCTATGCCGATTTTCATACATTCATAAGCTACCCTGGAAACGCGCTGACCCTGGATAGTCGGTTTTCCAACCAGAAACATTCGACTGGTATCTCCGTGAAACCCGTCTTTTATCACAGTAATATCGATGTTTATGATATCTCCGCTTTTCAGCTTCTTTTCGGCGGGTACGCCGTGACAGACGACATGATTCACCGATGTACAGATAGAGCGTGGAAACCCTCGGTAATTTAAAGGTGCCGGGATGGTATTCTGTTCATTAACCATATAGTCATGGCAAATATCGTTCAGATACTGGGTGGTAACACCGGGCTCGACATGTGGCCCTATCATTTTTAACACATCGGCAGCCAACCGCCCTGCAATCCGCATTTTTCCGATGTCTTGTGGAGATTTGATACTCACAGCCATATTTTTTCACTGTCCGGTTGTTGCAAAAGGGGGATTATGGTATAAAGCGCGCGCCTTCGGCAACTCCGAAGCAGCAAAATCACACACACCTGTCGTAACGTGCTTATGGGTGCCTGTATTTTACCAGAGTGCAGGTCGTAAACATCGGACATGGTGGAGGCTTAACCCCGGATAGCGTACCAATATTATCGTTATCCATTACTGACATCTGGAGAATACATATGTCTAACGTCACTATGCGTGAAATGTTAGAAGCGGGCGTGCATTTCGGTCACCAAACCCGTTTCTGGAATCCTAAAATGGCACCGTTCATTTTCGGTGAACGTAACAAGATACACATAATCAATCTCGAACAAACCATGCCGCTATGCAGGGATGCGGTGAATTATCTTGGCAAGGTAGCTTCTAAAAAAGGCCGTATACTATTTGTCGGTACCAAACGTGCCGCCAGCGATGCCGTGTCCAGGGAAGCACAGCGCTGTGGCATGCCTTATGTCAATCACCGTTGGCTGGGCGGTATGCTAACTAATTTCCGCACGGTACGAGCGTCTATTAAGCGCCTCAAGGAACTGGAAGATATGGCGCAAAGTAACAGCTATGAAAAAATCAACAAAAAGGAAATTCTGCAATTGTCGCGAGAGCAGGAAAAACTCGAAAAGACACTAGGTGGTATTAAGGAAATGGGCGGATTACCCGATGTGCTGTTCGTGGTAGATGTTGGCTATGAAAATATCGCTGTTCAGGAAGCTTCCAAACTCGGTATTCCGGTCGTTGGTGTCGTCGATACTAATAATTCACCCGATAATATTGACTACATTATTCCAGGCAATGATGACTCGATGCGGGCAATAAACCTCTATGCGAAAATTGCTGCTGACGAGATTATTGTCGGCAAGGAAAGCATTACTGGTCCGATGGATGGCGACGCCGAGCTGATTGAAGTTGAGAATGACGAAGTTGTTGTGCCAAAGAAATCGGTTAAAATTTCTTCTAAGAAATCCGTAGCTAAGACAGAATCTGCCGAACCAGTAGCAGATGAGCCAGCAGCAGATGAGCCAGTAGCAGATGAGCCAGTAGCAGATGAGCTAGTAGAGGCTGAAGATTCTGCAATTGAAGAAGAAGCTGCACCGGTTGCAGAACAAGCTTCCCAGGAAGAAAAGGTAGCAGCGCCAAAAAAAGCAGCAATAAAAAAGGCTGCCACCAAGAAAGTCGCTACCAAGAAGGCCGCTAGCAAAAAGGCGGCAATAAAAAAGGCCAGTGCTGAATCTGACGAAGTCTAGCCGATAATATGTCGGACAAGGGTTCGGCTGAATTCAACAGGGCCTGTTTTGTTGTCGAACAGGCCTAACTAATTTTTTTTGAGGTAATGCAAGTG
>JAAEOZ010000774.1 GCA_024222685.1 Gammaproteobacteria bacterium
CGCGCGTCAGGAGACAGGTGGAGTTACGAATGACCGCTTAATAACTAAAAATGCTCCACAGCAGGAGCCATGCAGCGTTTAGAAGCCCACACAGCACACACACGAGTCTGACTTGCATGTAATCGATGATGGAGCGGTGGTCATAGAAAACGGAAGTATAATAGCTGTCGGTAAGACCGGGGAAGTGTTGGAAGGATTTAATGAAACCGGGTTTGAGGTTATCGATGTAACCGGAAAAGCCGTATTACCTGGATTTGTCGATTCGCATACACATTTTGTTTTCGCAGGTTATAGGGCCGAAGAATTTTTCTGGCGACTTAGCGGTGAAGATTATATGGGGATAATGAATCGAGGTGGCGGAATTGCCAGCACAGTCAAGACCACACGGGAAGCGATCAGGGAAGACTTAATAGAGTCTGGCAAAAAACGCCTCGACTCGATGTTGTCCTTCGGTGTTACAACTGTTGAGGGAAAAAGCGGCTATGGGTTGGATGAAGAAACTGAGATAAAACAGCTGGAAGCGATGGTGGAGTTAGACACTATTCACTCTGTAGATATTGTCAGGACCTTTCTCGGGGCACATGCAGTTCCAGCAGATTTTCAAGGCAGAGAAGATCAGTTTATCGATTACATGACAG
>JAAEOZ010000775.1 GCA_024222685.1 Gammaproteobacteria bacterium
CTGGGTGAAATAGCAACCGGCCTCGCTGTACTCACGACTATCCCTGGTAACATGCGTGGCATTGTGCTTGGCCTGGAGGCCGAGTATATAAAGAAAGCGCGCGGTAAGCTGGTCGCCGATGCCAGTTTTGAATTACCCGATGAAATCGACGATAAAACGCCAGTCAAGGTAACTGCCGAGTTAGTCGATGAAAGTAATGAGGTGGTCACGCGCGTTCACGCCATCTGGTTATTGGGTTTCAAATAATAGTATGAGTATCTATCAACTACCCGAGTCTGCGCAAAAATTCGTTGATTTGCTCGGTATAGATTATCCGATTATAGGCGGACCGATGTACCCCTGTAGCAACCCTGAACTGGTAGCCGCTGTCTCGGCTGCAGGTGGTCTGGGGGTCATGCAACCGATATCACTCACTTATGTCTATGGGCATGAATTCCGGCAGGGTATTCGTTTTATCCGAGAGTTAACCGATCGACCAATCGGCATGAATGCGCTGATTGAGAAATCATCTAAAAAATATCAGCAGCGTATGTCTGAATGGATTGATATAGCGCTCGAAGAGGGCATACGTTTTTTTGTCACCTCATTAGGCAAGCCAGACTGGGTGGCGGAGCGCGTACACGCTGCTGGTGGTCTGGTTTACCATGATGTAACGGAACTGAAATGGGCCAGGATTGGTCTCGATAATGGTGCAGATGGCCTGATTTGCGTGAATAATTGGGCGGGTGGTCATGCAGGAGAAAAGACATATCAGGCATTGTACGATTCACTTATTTCACTCGATGTTCCGCTGGTTTGCGCTGGTGGTATAGGTGACTCTAACACTATGCAGCAGGCCCTGGATATCGGCTACTCTGCCTGTCAGCTTGGTACGCGATTTATAGCCAGTAGCGAATGTCAGGCCAGCAGTGTTTACAAGCAGGCTATTCTCGACGCCGACCAATCCGACATAGTATTGTCAGAGCGAATCACTGGTGTACCAGTATCAGTCATTAATACAGATTATATCCGCCGTAGCGGGCTGAAATCCGGTGCGTTGGCACGATGGATGTTATCTGGTAATCGGACCAAGCACTGGATGCGCACCATCTACGCACTTAAATCGATCTGGCAGTTAAAGAAATCATCACTAGATGAATCTGGCGAACGTGATTACTGGCAGGCTGGCAAGAGTGTCGCCGGAATAAATTCTATCGACAGTTGCGAAGTCATCATGACGAATTTGATGAAGGATTTTATGATCCAGTGAAAATAAAATCGAAATGAATAAACGCCTGATATATGCCCATGATCCGATGTGTAGCTGGTGCTGGGGATTCGCTGAGACCTGGCAGAGTCTAACTGAGCAACTGCCCGATGATTTACCAGTAGTTCGGTTACTTGGCGGTCTCGCCCCCGATTCTGATGAACTTATGCCGGAAGCGATGCAGGAAATGTTGCAACAAACCTGGCAGCATATCGAACAGGTAATTCCGGGAAAGCATTTTAACTTTGATTTCTGGAACAGATGTAAACCGAGGCGATCTACCTATCCGGCCTGCAGGGCAGTAATTGCCGCCAGAGAGCAGGGTGATGTATATGACAGTCTGATGACCAGACAAATTCAGCAGGCTTATTATCAGCAGGCAAGAAACCCGTCGGATAAAACTACCTTGATCGAACTAGCCACTGAAATTGGCATGGATGCAGATCTCTTTACCGAACAGCTAACTGCCAAAGTGACGCATCAAAAATTATTGAGAGAGATATCGACCGTGCGTTCCATGGGAATCAACGGATTTCCTTCCGTGATTGTCGAGGACGAGAACGGGCTTAGACGGATAGCGACGAGCTACACCGATGTTGCGGCTATGTTGGGGCAGATTTAGGGGCTCAATTGTATCTATGATAGTTTTTACAAAATAGGGTTGATCGTTTGAAACCATTTATTGCAGTTTTTTCCAAACGGATTTTTTACCCAATCTGGCGTTAAACCGAGTATTAAAAGTATATTCATCATTCGTTTCGTTATGTAGAGAATTTCCATATATTAATTTCACTCGGGTCTCATCGTAAGACATGAGAGTTAATATTGTAGAAAATATATTGTAGTGACTTGAATTATTTTTATTCGATTGAAGATATTTCTGCCAGTTTAAAGTCTTATTTTTTTTCCCTTCAATGATGACCAAAGGTACTGCACCTTCGTCAGCTACTGGGTCTGGATTACAGTGAGTACTCAATCCGGGATTACCTCGTTTGTGCAAGTCCTGACCATGATCGGCGGTGTAAATAATTGTCGCCTTATTAAGGTCCGCTGCTTCAATAATTTTAGAAAAAAAATGGCCGACATTCCACAGAATAGTATTCTTGTAGGAGTTTCTATATAAAACCCAATCTGTACTGGAACCGGAAAAGCCTTCTCTGGAACCAGTATCGGAAATACCCACAAAATTACCTCTGGGTAACATCGGTTCATAAAAAGCAAATTGATCGGGAAATTTATCATGGACTGGAAAATGAGCTCCAATTTTATTTACGATAATAAATTCCTGTGACTTATTATTTATATAATTTACCAGGGAGTTAGCAGCTTCGATGTCTCTGTATAAAACTGGGGTATCATCAAATTGAATAAATTTATCTATGTTACCCACCTCTATTTCTGTCATTCCATTATGTAGCTGACCAAATGCTCTTTGTGAATCAATATATATTGTTCGATAATCTGCCTGCTTGGCGTATTCCCAAATGCTTGGCATTGTAGAGTTTATACTCTGATATCTGTCTCTTGTACCGCCGTAGCGTAAAGTCAGGTTGGTACCGTAGCTACAGTTTGTTATCGAGGCCGCAACACCATAATTAAATATATTTATAAACGCCTGCTTTTCGTTTAGATTTGTAAAGGCACCATCATGTGAGTTGATATCAAGATAGCTTGCTGAAATACTTTCGTCGATTATCAGAATAATATCTTTGGTAGAGACTTTAGTGCTCTGCGGTAATGTAACATGCTTTCTACTGCCAATTTCATTGTTTAGAAATTCATAAAATGCCAGGTTTGAATAGACAATTGGTGTTAGTACAGTAGGCAGGCCTTTAGCTCCATTTCCACCCCGTAAAAAAAGTGCTGTCGTTAACAGACCAATAATGATAAACGGAGTAGTTACAAAAAAAAGGCCATGTATTCTGTGAAATCTACCTGGTTTTAATAATAATCCGGTGAACAAAATCAATCCAGGAACCATGGATTGTGCTATTGGGACAAAATATTGTTCAATGGCTTCTTCAGCGAATGCGGTAGAATTTAAGAGTGTAATGAAGGAATCATAGGTTAATAAATTAGCTGTTATCCGTTGATAGGAATCCGAGAAAACAGCGGAGAAAAGGAATAGTGTAGCTAGCGAGTAACGTAGTTTTGTGCTTCTTATATAGGAAGTACAAAAAATCGCCAGCGTAACAAGGAAAAATAAAATTGTGTATATTGTACCGGCTATTGAGAAGCCTAAATCTTTTAGCCGATCTAGATACCAAGCGTATCCGAAACTCAGATAAACAAATAGCAAAATATCCTTTAAATGCTGCTTCATTTTAACGATCAGGTACTGTGCTGATACAGGTCTGCTGTGCCGGGCACATCCTCGCACTGTGAAATACAAAAACTGTTTCACAGCGATACAACACATCAACCTCTAAAATATAGCATCCTTAATTTCTTCAACTTCGATAACACCTCCAGACATATCAATTTCTTCAATGCCTTCGCGCATGCCGAGCCGATCTAAAGCTGATACTTCATCTTCGTTAACCTTGCTGAGCGGCC
>JAAEOZ010000776.1 GCA_024222685.1 Gammaproteobacteria bacterium
CGAAGACTTGCGAGATCAATTTGTTCAGATGGATAAAATGGGTGGATTAGGCAGCCTTATTGACAAATTACCGGGAATGGGTTCCGGAATGTCGCAGGCTATGCAAAATCCGGCACACACCAGGCAGATGAAGCGAATGGTAGCGATCATCGATTCTATGACGCCGCAGGAAAGGCGAAGGCCCGAGATCATAAATGGCTCTCGTAAAAGACGGGTTGCAGGTGGCTCAGGAACACAGATCCAGGACGTTAATCGGCTACTCAAACAGCACAAGCAAATGCAGAGAATGATGAAAAAAATGGGCAGCAAGGGTGGTATGGCGAACATGATGCGTGGCCTTAAGGGTAAAATGCCGCCGGGAATGCCGTTTTAGTTTCAAAAAGGCGTAAAAAGGCCTCCCGCAGACTTCACAGCCCAACTTTTTTAGGTACAATACGCGGTCTTCTGACCCCCTGGTCAGCGGCATTCTGTTGTCTGGTGACATTTTGAGGTTTATTTATGGTTTCAATTCGTTTAGCTCGCGGCGGCTCTAAAAAGCGTCCTTTCTATCATGTGGTTGTCAGCGATAGCCGCAGCCCAAGAGATGGCCGCTATATTGAACGTGTCGGGTTTTTTAACCCTAAAGCACGAGGTCAGGAAGAAGAACTACGTCTGGATAACGAGCGTATTGACTACTGGGTATCGAAAGGTGCTCAGCCTAGTGAGCGTGTCGCCAGTCTAATTAAGGGTTCAAGCAAAGCGGCATAGTGTCGTGACCGGTCGATATGGGCCAACGCAACGATAAATTATGTGTTGGGCACATTACTGGTGTGCAGGGACTCAAAGGTTGGGTAAAAGTATTTTCAAGTACCGATCCTCGTGAAAATATAGTTCACTACAGCCCCTGGATGATGGAAACAGGGGAAGGAGTAAAAACACTGGATGTTCATGGACGCCTGCAGGGCAGGCTTGTACTGGCAAAATTTGCCGGGGTAGAAACCAGGGAGGATGCTGCCGAGTTTATCGGCGATAAAATTTATATCTGGCCCGAACAGTTACCAGAACTGGGTCAGGACGAATATTACTGGTCTGATTTGATAGGCATGGAAGTGGAATCGATTCAGGCGCAAGCACTTGGTCGAGTCGATGATATGCTTGAGACGGGTGCAGATGATGTAATGGTTATAAAAGGTGACCGGGAAAGACTGATCCCTTTTGTAATTGATGATATCGTACGGAAAGTTGATTTTGACAGGCGATGTATTATTGTCGACTGGCAGCCGGACTATTAGAAGTATCGGCATGCGAATAGATGTTATCACGCTGTTTCCGCAACTGGTTAAACAGGTGATTGATTGCGGTGTGGTGGGTCGTGCTGCGGAAAATGAATTGCTCCAGCTGGAATGCTGGAATCCGAGGGAGTATACCCTGGATAAACACCGGACTGTTGATGATCGACCTTATGGTGGTGGGCCGGGCATGCTAATGAAAGTGCAGCCTGTCGAGGATACTATTCATGCGGTTCGGCGGCAGAACCCCAATGGCAGGCTGATTTATCTTGGCCCGCAGGGAAAGCCATTAACGCAGAATATGTTAAAACTGCAGAGCAAACAGCAGTCTGTAATATTCTTATGCGGCCGCTACGAAGGCATAGATGAGCGGCTCATAGAACAGCAGGTCGATGAAGAATGGTCGATTGGTGACTATGTTATCAGTGGTGGCGAACTGGCAGCAATGGTTTGTATAGACGCGATGGCTCGCTTGATACCGGGAACACTAGGTCATGACCAGTCTGCATCGCAGGATTCATTTAGTGAAGGATTGCTTGACTGTCCGCACTATACGCGTCCGGAAAGCATCGGCGGTTGCGATGTACCGGAAGTTTTGATGAATGGAAATCATCGACAAATAGAAGACTGGCGCTTACGCCAGTCACTGGGCAGAACATGGCTAAGAAGGCCGGATTTGCTTGAGGCAAAGACGCTCGATAAGCGAGAACGTTATTTGTTGCAGGAATTTATCGATGAGTTTGAAGCAAACTCATCAATGTGAAACAGATTTTATTAGAGGAAGCGATATGAGCACTATCATTCAACAACTCGAAGCAGAGCAGCTAAAAACAGACGTGCCTGCATTTTCACCTGGTGATACCGTGGTAGTACAGGTAAAAGTAAAAGAAGGCACACGCGAACGTTTACAGGCATTCGAAGGCGTTGTTATCGCCAAGCGCAATCGAGGTATCAACTCCGCTTTTACGGTTCGCAAGATTTCGCATGGCGAAGGCGTCGAGCGTGTTTTCCAGACTCATAGTCCATTGATTGGTGAAATAAAAGTAAAACGACGCGGTAAAGTGCGTCAGGCAAAGCTTTACTATTTACGAGGGCTAACCGGAAAGGCTGCCAGAATCAAAGAGAAATTATAACGCCGGATTTCCGGTCTTGCTTTGTATTAGTAAAAGGCGTGTATGCTCAGGCATCACGCTTTTTTTATGGATGGGCGATGCTTAGCCGTCATTTAGTATTTGTTTTTACGCTCTCTATTGCTGGTTTTTCATCCGCAATGGCAGATCAGCGCCTGGATGTTCTCAAACGTATTTCCGCTGCTGGCGCACCAGCGCTAACGTTAAAAATGCTCGATCAGGCGCAGCCCGGTGTCGATGAGGATTTGTACGAGTGGATACTATGGGAACAGGAGCGTTATAAAATTCTCTCAAAATGGAATCAATGGGATCAACTCCTGGTCAAGCTGGAGAGTCTGCCGGTTGATATTCCTGAACAATTTCGCAACCAGGCTATCACCTACAAAGCCAGGGCATATATCCAACAGGGGCAAACCACAACAGCTAGAAAGATTTTGCGCGATCAACTCTGGAAATCAGCGGCCGACCTTGTTTCCGAATACCAGACCTGGCGTCGACTGATTATCGAGAGCTATTTGCATGATGCTCGAATCGAGGATGCTCGTATTGCAATGCTGCGCTTTGATCATGATTTTAATAGTAAAGATGAATCCTGGCTGCAATTGCGGGCAACAGTGCTCATCCAGACTGAACGTTATCAGCAGGCGATTGAAGTACTTAAAGGCTTAAATAGCTGGCAGAATCGTTACATTACTTTGCTAGGTAAATATCTATCGACAGACATAACGGCGTCTGATTTGTGGCTGACAGTTAAGAAGGCACTCGCAAATAAAGAGGCTTCAGAAGAAGAATTAGCTACATTATGGGCCCTGGCCTTTTTTGCCTCGGAGAAGATGTCCCCGGTTGATCGAGTCGTGGCACTGGAACAGTATTTTAAAAATGCCGTTGGCAGCCCTGTAGCATTGTTTGAAATTGCAATTGATAGATTGTGGCAAGCCTATGCAGAATACGCCGATCTGGTTGGCAATCGTTCAGAGTTACTTCTCGGAGACGATCATCGTTGGTTGGAACTGGCGGAGAAAACCGCAATCGATACGCCAATTAAGGCGAGGTCTCTATTTGCACTGCTAATGGCGAAAGGCGAGGAAAGGGATGTCATCAATCTAGCCGCCGAGGGCTACTTAAAAACCTTTACTGAAATAAATGAAGCCGAAAGGAATTTGTTAAATCAATTGTTTAATCATAGCGATGCTTTTAAAGATGCCTCGCGAATTCCACCGCTGATGCGTTACCAGCTGGTCGACCTGGCGTTAATGAATGCCGATATTGTTGAGGCTACGCGATTGATGTCGGGTCTGACGACTTATCCTGCGGGTACAGACCGTTTGAGCTGGCAGTTACGACAGTCCCGTGTGCTAATTCTCGGTGGTCGGTTTGATGAAGGTAATCTGATTATGCAAACTCTGATATCTGAATATACCGAACCGAATGCTGAAAGCACCGATAAAATATTACAGGTACTGTTTGATATGCAGACAGTTAACCTCGACGAAGAAGTCGTTCAGCATTTAAATCGCTTGCTTGCACTGGGAGTTGAACCTCGCCAACATCGTGAAATTCTGTTCTGGATTGGCGACTCCTATAAATCCCTGAAAAGATACGATCAGGCAGCTTTGCTTTATTTGCAGTCGGCTATGATACCCGACCCTGAGGCGATGGATCCCTGGGCTCAGACCGCACGGTTTAATGCAGCCGAAAGCCTGCAAAAAGCTGGCCTGGTTGATGATGCCCGCAGAATTTATGAAGCCTTGCTGGCGGTTACCCAGGAGCCAGCAAGGCGGTCTTTGCTCAATCATAATATTCAGCAGCTCTGGCTGAATCAGAATACCGAGTAATATATTAGCCCGGATTATTCAAACCGGCAGGCTGGGGTTGATACCGATATCTCTTTTTCCTCCTCGGACATTTCTGTATCGATATGCTCGAAAAGTGGTGTTGTTAAGTAACGCTCTCCGGTATCGGGTAGCATGCAGAGAATATTTGCACCTTGCGATGCAGTTTTGGCAACTTCGAGGGCAGCGGCAAAAGTTGCACCGGCGCTAATGCCAACAAAGATACCCTCCTGACGGGCCAGGTTACGCGAACATTCGAAGGCACGAGGTCCGGCTACCGTTAATACTTTTTCAATATTTTCAGATGAGATTGAATCACTGGTAAGCTTTGGAATAAAATCTGGTGTCCAGCCCTGGATTGGATGGGGCTTGAATTCAGGATGGCTTTCAGCGGGAGAGCCGTCTTCATTCTGTTTTTGTTCAACGCCACTATTGATCAGGCCAGCTACTTCGGGTTCGCAGAGTACAATCCTGGTGTCCGGGCTTGATTTCAGTAAAACTCGGGCAACGCCTTTCAAGGTGCCGCCAGTGCCGTAACCAGTGACCCAGTAATCGAGGTTCTCACCTTCGAACGCGTGTAGAATTTCCGGCGCAGTGGTTCTTGAGTGCATATCTGCATTTGATTCGTTCTCGAACTGATGAGTCTGAAACCAGCCATGTTTTTCCGCCAGCTCTCTGGCTTTCTGTACCATTCCGCTACCTTTTAGCGGTGCCGGTGTTAACACAACTTTTGCACCCAGAAAACGCATCAATTTACGTCGCTCGACACTAAAGCTCTCCGCCATAGTGACGACCAGTGGATAGCCCTTTTGTGCGCACACCATCGCAAGCCCTATTCCAGTATTACCACTGGTTGCTTCAACAACGGTTTGTCCCGGCTTTAGTGCACCACTTTTTTCGGCATCTTCAATAATACCCAGAGCGAGACGATCTTTAACTGAGCCCATTGGATTAAAAGCTTCAATCTTCACATACAAATTGACGTGATCGGGTGCCAGTTTGTTGATTTTAACTACAGGTGTATTTCCAATAGTGCCTAGAATGTTTTCATGGATATGCATTTTTTAGTTCTCTCGGTTTGAATTAGGAGTAAATAATTATATTGGAAGAGCATTTCTGTACTATTGCAGTAGACCGGCGAATTGTTTCAGTTGTTTCCAATTCAATAAGAAAGCTATCAAAAAGAAGCTAACCTTACCCCGGTACAATACGCCCAATAGTCTAACTATTCAGGCCAGAAGCGATAGTTTATATAAAAAATACTGTTATTGCCTGGTTATCAACTTGAATCACAACGCTCAGTCCACATATTAGGCCCGTTATCACTATCCAAATTTTAGGAGAAATTGAGAAATGACTGTAGCAACTAATGCGGAGACTCGTGGCTTCGAGACGGAAGTTAATCAACTACTGGATCTGATGATCCACTCTCTGTATTCAAACAAGGACATCTTTTTGCGCGAATTGATTTCTAATGCTTCAGATGCCTGCGACAGGTTGCGATTTACCGCAGTGTCCGATGGCAGTCTTTATGAGGATGACATCGAGCTCAAGGTTAAGGTGTCTTATGACAAGGAAAGCCGAACTATAACGGTTACCGATAATGGCATTGGTATGAACCGTGAAGAAGTCATAGATAATATCGGCACTATCGCCAAATCAGGTACTAAATCCTTTCTCGAATCTATTACTGGCGATGAAAAAAATGACGCCAATCTGATCGGCCAGTTTGGTGTCGGATTTTACTCTTCATTTATCGTCGCTGAAGAAGTGACCCTGAGATCTCGAAAAGCAGGTGATTCGCACGACAATGGTGTCGAATGGGTTTCATCGGGAAAAGGCGAGTACAAAATTAGCTCGGTCGAGCTGCCAAAACGTGGCACAGAAATTACGTTGAAACTACGCGAAGGTGAAGACGATTTCCTCAACGACTGGAAATTGCGTTCTGTTATCACCTCATACTCTGACCATATCGATTTTCCAGTAGTAATGGACAAAACCGTTGAGCCTGAAGAAGAGGGTGGTGAAACGGTTATTGAAGAAGAGACAGTCAACCAGGCTTCCGCGTTGTGGACTCGGGCCAAAGGCGATATCAAGGATGAAGAATACAAGGAGTTCTACAAGCACGTAGCACATGATTATGAAGACCCAATCGACTGGAGTCATAACCGCGTTGAAGGCACCACTGAATACACTTCGCTGCTCTATATTCCGGCGCGTGCGCCATTTGATCTGTATGATCGGGAATCGAAACATGGCGTTAAACTTTATGTTCAACGCGTATTTATTATGGAAGACGCTGAAAAATTAATGCCGCGTTATATGAGATTTGTCAGAGGCCTGATAGATTCAAATGATTTACCACTGAATGTCTCACGTGAAATCCTTCAGGGTAGTAAGGTCATAGACAATATTCGAAGTGGCTCGGTTAAGAAAGTTCTTGGCATGCTCGAGAAAATTGCCAAAAATGACCCCGAAAAATATCAGAAATTCTGGGACGAATTCGGTAAAGTCCTAAAAGAAGGCCCTGCCGAAGATTTTGCCAATAAAGAAAAGGTTGCAAAATTACTGCGTTTCTCTACTACACAGACTGGTGACGAGGCACAATCTATATCTCTGGACGACTACATCGGGCGAATGCAGGAAGGCCAGGACAAGATTTACTACATCGCAGCCGATTCGCATTCGGCGGCGAAAAACAGTCCACATCTGGAAATTTTCAAAAAGAAAGGCATCGAAGTTTTGCTTCTGTCTGATCGCGTCGACGAATGGCTCACTTCACATCTTAATGAGTATGACGGCAGGAAAATTCAGTCCGTAGCTAAGGGTGAACTTGATCTCGGCAAGGATGAAGAATCGGAAAAAGAACTCGAAGAAAAAGCAAAGTCTTCTGAAAAACTGATTAAACGCATGAAAAAAGCGCTTGAAGAAAAGGTCGAGGACGTTCGGGTGACGAACCGATTAACCGATTCCCCGGCATGTATAGTGTTAAATGAGCAGGATATGGCAATGCATATGCAGCGTATCCTCAAGGAAGCGGGGCATGCAATGCCCAGTTCAAAACCTGTTCTTGAGATAAATCCGGATCATCCGATTGTAAAAAAGCTGGATAGTGAGAAATCAAAGAAGAAGTTTGCCGACTGGTCTGATATATTATTCGATCAGGCGTTACTGGCCGAAGGAGGACAGCTCGAAGATCCAGCCAGTTTCGTTGCCAAACTCAACGAAATGCTAGTGACCATTGCAAAATAAGAAACCGATACGTAAATATATCCGCCACCCGTCCGATGTGCCTATTCAGGTAGTTCTGGATCGGGTGGAGGAAGACTCAGATGACGATACTACGCTGACTAATGTCAGCCTCGGAGGCTTATCGTTTATATCCAGTCAAAAATTACAGATTCTGGATAGAGTGCGAGTGTGTATTCCTGTTCTTCAAAAAGAAAATTACCTAACAGGCCTGGTTGTCTGGTGTGAAAAAGCAGGCAAGGGTTATGAAATCGGCCTTGAGTTTGATAGTTCCCAGGAAATTTTTCGATTACGAATGATCGAGCAGATTTGTCATATTGAGCATTATCGCAGGGAAGTAAATAGCCAGCAGGGCCGAGTGTTAAGTACCGAAGAAGCCGCAAAAGAATGGATTTCTGAATATGCTGGTGACTTTCCAGCTATGTAGTTTGACGTATGCCCTATCAGCCATCTGTCGCAATTATTGGAGCCGGTATTAGCGGGTTGACCTGCGGAACTGCATTAAAGGGGATGGTGCCGCACTTAAAGGTATTTGAAAAAAGCATATTTCCCGGTGGGCGTGTCAGCCAATTCCGTGCAGGCGAGTTTGAGTTTAATCATGGTGCACAGTATTTTACGATTAATAATCCGCTGTTTCATAATATCGTTTCTGCCTGGCAGGCAGACAATATTGTTCGTCCCTGGGATGCCTGGATAGTTGAGGTGCAAAAGGGGCAGGTCAGTAATACTGATATGGCAACACAGAGGTTTACAGGTTATCCGAGAATGATGGTCATGGCCGAGAACCTGACCAGAAACTGTGATGTCGTTTATTCCAGTAACGTGTGTGAAATGGAGAGGCAGGTCGATGGTGGCTGGCGCCTGTTTAATGAAAGAGGTGACTATCTCGGTGCCTTTGACGTTGTTATCCTTGCGACAGCCGCTCATGAAACGGCAATTCTTGCCAGCCAGATTCCTCAGCTACGCGATAAGGCAGAGTCGGTTGAAATGACAGTTTGCTGGAGCGGTATGTTCGCTTTCGAACACCGACTGAATCTGCCCTACGATGCGGCCTATGTACTCGATTCACCGCTAACCTGGATATGTCGTGATCAGCAGGCCGGGTCCGTATCGCAGTCAGATTGCTGGGTATTGCATGCGTCTCCCGAATGGTCTCAGAGATATGTTGCCAGTTTTCGTGGCAGAGTCATGCATGCACTTCTCGATGCATTCTGGGAAGATACCGATATACCTGAACAACAACCTGTATCTGCCTCGGTACACTGTTGGAAACACGCAGTTCCTATTAATCCTATCGGTGAAGATTCATTGTTTATTGACAGCATTGGAATTGGAGCCTGTGGTGACTGGTGTACTGCACCAAGGATCGAGGGTGCCGTTTTGAGTGGTTTTTCGATGGCAGATCGGGTCATGAAGCATCTTCGGAATTTCCAGGAATAGGCTATGCTATATATATACATTGGCGAGTAATTCAAATCACCTGAAATGGATGAACCTCTTAAATCCTATCTACAAAGGGACAATCTGGAACCGCTTTGCGAACTGAGCCAGAATGATCGAGACTACCTGTTTGATAATGCTAAAGTCAGTTCACTCACGCCTCATACTCTGATTACCCCAGAAAAAGATCGGATTGTATACTTGCTCGAAGGCGAAATTTCGATGCTGTCTGGAGGGTTTGTGATTGAAAAATTTACCCACGCTGATCAGCGCGGACTTGCTGCACTGTTTAACGAAGAAAAAGAAGAAGATGCTGCATTGCTGACCAGTCATGGAGCAATCCTGGAAATTGACCGGAAGCTTTTCGAAGGGTTATATGTACAGCGAAATGCTGAATCTAGTCACATGGATATTAATCGACTGCAGGAAGAGGAACAGCAATTATTTGAACGCCTTCGTATGGCGCTGAAATCGGATAATCTGCATTTACCAACCCTGCCCGAGGCGGCACTGAGAATAAGGCAGGTGATAAACCAGCCAGATGTCACCAGTGCTGAGATCATCCAGATTGTGCAAACCGATCCAGCTCTCAGTGCGCGCTTGATAAAAGTCGCGAATAGCCCACTTTATGGTACCTGGCGAGAAATTAAAACTGTCCGCGATGCGGTTCGTCGGTTAGGGCTGGAAGCAACTCGTAGTCTGACTTTCAGTCTCTCTGTGCGACAGTTATTTCGAGCCAGATCGACTCTGATCAAACATCAGATTCACCAGGTGTACGAAGAGAGCGTGCAGATATCAGCACTTGCTTATGTGATTACGCGTCACCAGGCTAGTCACCTTGATCCGGAGCAAGCCTTGCTAGCGGGGTTATTGCACAAACTTGGTATGATTCCAATTCTAAATTATATCGACGATCACCCGGGCGTAATAAGCAATACTCAATCGTTGCATAAGAGTCTGGTCAACCTCAGCCTGCCTCTCAGTCAGATAATGTTTAAACGCTGGCATTTCGATGATGCTTTTTTAAAAGTCGTAGAATCCTGCGAAAACTGGTATCGCGATACCGGCGAGCCAGCCGATTATGTGGATGTTGTTATTGCGTCCAGGCTAATTTACCAGCAAAAGATAAACCAGTTGGAGGACGAGATTGTATTTGAAACTGTTCCGATTATTGAAAAACTGGGTCTTCTCGATGTCGATGAACGTGGCCTCGACTTTTACACGATGGCCAAGTCCGAAATCGATGACTTGCAAGGCGTGCTGAAGACCTGAATTATGACCGAAGATGACGACAGGACCCGCCTGGACAAGTGGTTATGGGCAGCGCGTTTTTTTAAAACCCGGGCGCTCGCGACAAACGCAGTGAATGGCGGTAAGGTGCATTTTAACGGGCAGAGGGTTAAGCCCTCGCGTCCGGTAAAAATTCAGGATTGCTACCAGATACACCGCAGTAACGAACGATTCGAGGTTGTCGTCACTGGTTTAAGTAGCCGTCGTGGCTCAGCAAGTATTGCACAAACCCTGTATGAGGAAACTGAGGCCAGTCAGTTGTGTCGACAAAGTGAGGCAGAAAAACGTAAACTTGCTGCGTTACAGCGACCAGTCAGTGATCATAAACCCAATAAACAGGAACGACGTAAAATTCACCAGTTTAACGCTAAGAATAGTTAGTTCCAGCTACTGCCGAATCATCGCCAGAATCGTACAACGCACTTCGAAACTCAACAGGCTGCGAATGTCGAGGCTGATATAATCCAGGCTATCGGTAAACACCAGC
>JAAEOZ010000777.1 GCA_024222685.1 Gammaproteobacteria bacterium
AGAATTCTGCAAACGAGTAAATCAGGACTTATATACTAATCCTGATACTCGCGGTTCTTTTTATGATGTTCTAAGACGTTTTCTGGCACGAACCTACTTCGAATGTTTTGAGTTACGTGCAAAATACAAGCGGCGGAACTCCGATCATGTGATGACCATAGGTGACCGCGTTTTCCTGATTCAGGATGGCATCATTCGTTTAATTGACGATTTCCTCAAGCATGCAAGATATTTGCGTAAAGAGGCTGCACAGCAGCCCAATTTTATCGAAATTTCAAACAACGTTTTCAGTGCTAACCCCGTATTTAACCGAGTGTTCGGGCTGTTTTCAATGAGCCGGTCTAACGAGATATTAAATATTTTGCCAGGCATATTTATAGTGGCCGGTATATTTGGAACCTTTCTCGGCATCATGAAGGCCCTGCCGGAACTTACCGGCATGGACATTACCAATGCCGAAGCCAGTAAGGCGGTTATAGATAGTTTCCTGATTAAAATCTCATTTGCACTTTCCACATCGATTCTCGGGATAGTATTATCAATTTTGATGAGTTTTCTTAATACTCTGTTATCACCAGAAAGTACTTATATGGAAATTGTGGACTCCTTTAAATCAGCAACTGAAATTCTGTGGAACAAGTCGGAGCATAATGAAGTCAACCCGGCTGATAGTCAGAAAAGTGACAGGGAAGTAGAAGCAGAAGACGCATTTCAACTTGCGATAGCTAATATGTATGCGAAGCGTATTTAGAATTTAAAATTGTTTTCTGATACAGCTGGAGAAAATAAATAACCCTGTGCATAATCGCAACCGGCGGCGATCAGATAACTGCGTTGTTGTTCCGTTTCAACGCCTTCGGCGATGACTTTGAGACCGAGCTTCTGCGCCATCACAATAATCCCTTCACATAATGCCAGGCTCTCTGGATCATGCTCGATGCATTCGATTAGGTTACTATCAATTTTCACATAGTCTAGATTACTATTTTTTAAGCAGTCCAGTGAAGAATAACCGATACCGAAATCATCGAGGGCTATATTAACTCCTCGATTACTGAATTCTTTTAACTGGTGTATTGTTTCAGGTCGATTTTCCAGTAACAGCTTTTCAGAAATATCGATAGTCAGGGCCTGGCCAGGCAATCCGGACTGATCCAGCATTTCGAGGCATTTCAGTAAACGTTTTTCAGTGTCTCGATACTGTACTGATGATGTGTTTATAGAAATCTGGAAATCGGTGTGTTGATTCTGACGCCAGTTACACAGTGTGTTTAGAACCTGTTGCATGACCCACTCGCCAATTTTGATTATCATTGCTGAGCCTTCTGCAATCGATATGAAATCCTGCGGATTTAACAGACCATGTTGCGGGTGTAACCAGCGAAGCAATGCTTCAGCTTTATCTATAGATCCGCTTTTTAAGTCAACTATCGGTTGATAGTAAATCTGAAGCTGATCTTCTTTAAGCGCATGTTGTAAATCGTTCAAAACCGACATCCGTTCCATTGCCTTTTTCTGCATTGTTGCGGAATAATATTGAAACCGACTTCGTCCTTTGTTTTTCGCCGCGTACATTGCCTGATCGGCATTTTTAATCAAATCGTCAGAGTTTGACGCATTGTCAGGGAAAAAACTGATTCCGATACTAGTTGATAAATAGGCAACCCGGCCACTTAATGGAAATGGTCTGGATAATGCGGCGATTAACTCATTAGCGATTCTATCAACATTGTTGGTATTGCTGAGTTGGCCCATAATAATGGCAAATTCATCTCCACCAAAGCGCGCCACAGTATCGATATTTCTCATGCATCCTGACAATCGTCGGGCTACCTCTTTAAGTAACCGGTCACCCTTGTCATGACCGAGCGTATCATTGATGTCTTTAAAATTATCCAGGTCGAGAAAAAACAGGGCCACTTCAAAGTCGTTTCTTTTTGCGTTGGCTATTTCCTGGTTGAGCCGATCTTTAAACATCAGGCGGTTTGGCAGTCCAGTGAGGGAATCAAAATTCGCCTGTTTCTGGATTAATTTATCATTTCGGTCTCGCACAAGAGCGATTCCAACAAGGTTGGCCGTTTGCTTCATAAGCTGAATATCGGTTTGGCTCGGTTTACCTGTCTTACGACTAGTTATGGAAAAAACACCAAGAATGTCACCCTGGCAACTGATGACCGGTTGCGACCAGCATGATTTAATACCGGCCTGTCTGGCTACTTCTCTTAATGACTCCCAGTAGGGGTGTGTTTCAATATCCTCTACGATGATACGAGTGCCCGAAGCAGCTGCTGAGCCACAGGAAGCACTTCCTATCCTGGCAGGTAAACCATCTATTGCTTTAATATAGAACTCAGGCATGCTGGGTGCGGAGATTACTTTCAGGCTTTTTGTCGATTCACCCAGGCTCAGAATAC
>JAAEOZ010000778.1 GCA_024222685.1 Gammaproteobacteria bacterium
ATACTTACCTTTTCTCGCGCCGAGTAACAATACACCTGCAAGCGCAGCGGAGGCACCTGCCATATGTACTATGCCGGAACCTGCAAAATCGGAGAAAGCGAAATCCTCGCCGAGGCTATAGAGACCAAACACGCTACTACCACCCCAGGTCCAGGCACCTTCAAGCGGATAAATAACGCCCGTCATGAATACCGCGAACAGTACAAACGCCCAGAGTTTCATGCGTTCTGCTACTGCGCCGGAAACAATCGACATCGCGGTTGCGACAAACACTACCTGGAAGAAAAAGTCCGACGCACCGGAGTAAACCGAATCGCCCTCAAAACCATTTTCAGCAGAGGCAGCTAAAGCATCGGTAACCAGAGTTTCGCCACCGGCTATACCCGTGAGCAATAGTCCACCGCCATACATAATGTCGTATCCAAGCAGCAGATACATGATGCAGGCAACAGCGTATAGTAGAATATTCTTGGTTAATATTTCGGTAGTATTTTTTGAGCGCACCAGACCGGCCTCGAGCATCGCAAAACCGGCTGCCATCCACATCACCAGCGCGCCGCAAACGAGGAAATAGAAAGTATCGATTGCGTACTGTAATTGAAATATCTGATTATTTATTATCTCGTTTTCCATGACTCCCTCTATATTGCCTGTGAACCGGAGTCACCGGTTCGAATTCGGATGGCCTGATCTAGCGTAGTAACAAAAATTTTACCGTCACCTATTTTCCCGGTTTGAGCGCTGACAGTGATTGACTCGATGACCTGATCGAGCAGGTCATCGTCAATAGCCAGATCGAGCCGGGTTTTAGGCAGGAAATCGACCGAATACTCGGCGCCGCGATATAATTCGGTATGTCCCTTCTGTCGACCAAAGCCTTTTACTTCCGATACGGTGATGCCCTGTACACCAATTTCTGAAAGTGCTTCTCGAACATTATCAAGCTTAAAAGGCTTAATAATGGCGGTTACCATCTTCATTACTTACTCCTGAGTATTGATTGAAAAAGAATGGCATTACTAAAGCAGAAAGCTGGGATTACAACCAATTTGGCGTTAAACTGGTTACATATTTAATGAATTTGCACTATTAGCGTGCAATTAGTTACTTCTGTGCACTACTATAGAGCAAGCTAAATGTTAGACAATCAAACCATTAGTCGCCTGTCAGATCGCATCAATCAACTGTTACCGCCACAGCTTCAACAGGTAAAATCCGATTTCGATGCGCGTCTTAAAACTCTGCTGCAGCAGCAACTCAGCGAACTGGAATTTGTCAGTCGTGAGGAATTTGATATCCAGGCTCGCGTTTTGCAGCGTACTCGCGCTAAACTCGAAGCACTGGAAAACCGGCTGACTGAACTGGAACAGAAACTCAGCTAATAGACCTCTAAAATAAGGAAAGGAATCCATGTCACTGACACAACTCAGCACCCGCGCGCAGGAGGGTATTCAGGCCCCATCTGTCAGTGTCGAAGTGCATATTTCGAACGGCCTTCCTGCATTTACTATCGTCGGGTTACCCGAAGCCGCAGTACGCGAAGCGCGAGACAGAGTTCGCTCGGCAATCATCAATTCCGGTTTTGAATTTCCATCCAGGCGTATCACCGTTAACCTCGCACCGGCTGACTTACCCAAGGAAGGCGGGCGTTATGACCTCGCAATTGGCCTTGGTATACTGGCTGCCTCCGAACAGATTAAATCTTCTACACTTGAGAAATTTGATTGCTATGGTGAACTCGCATTAAGCGGGGAGTGTCGTGCAGTAGACGGCTTGCTACCAGCTTTGATCGCCAGCAAACAGGCAAATATGCAGGTGATAATTCCATATCATAATCGCCTGGAAGCCAGCCTGGTGAAAGGTATATCGATATTTACTGCTGACTCGCTGGTCTCGGTATGCTCAAGCCTGAATGGTGGCACGTCGTTACCCGAACTTGAGGAAATCGAATTACCTGCCGAACCCGAATTCAACCTCGATCTAAGCGACGTATACGGTCAACATCAGGCTCGCAGGGCACTCGAAATTGCCGCCAGTGGCAATCACCATCTCATCATGATGGGCCCACCCGGTACCGGGAAGAGCATGCTCGCTCAAAGGCTAAATACCATACTGCCGCTAATGACTGAAGACGAGGCCATGAGCAGCGCGAGTATTCGCTCTATCTGCCATAAACCGGTAAACAGTCAGAACTGGTTACAGAGACCATTCCAGAGCCCGCATCACACGGTATCAGGTGTTGCCCTGGTCGGTGGCGGCAGCAACCCCAAACCGGGTGAGATTTCACTCGCGCATAACGGTGTTCTTTTCCTCGATGAACTCACCGAATTCGATAGAAAATCAATCGAAGTGCTGCGCGAACCACTCGAAACCGGCAAAATTCATATTTCCAGGGCATCGCGCCAGGCTGAATTTCCGGCTGAGTTCCAGCTTGTCGCGGCGATGAATCCCTGCCCGGGAGGTTGCGACTCGATCCGGCTATGCGATTGTAGCCCAGAGCAGCTCAATCGCTATCGCAATAAACTCTCGGCACCCTTAATGGATCGTATTGATATTCAGATTGAATTGCCCAGGCTGGAGAAAGAAGAACTCATGCGCAAGACCGGTCAGAAATCTGAACCGAGCAATAAGGTTCGAGCACGAGTGCAACATACCCACAGGCGTCAACTCGAACGCCAGAGTTGCCTGAACGGCCAACTCAGTAATCCGCAAATCGAACATTTCTGTGCTATCGATAGTGAAGGCGAAAAGCTGTTAATGCATTCAATCGACAAACTCAAATTGACCGCCCGCTCTTACCACAAGTTATTAAAGCTGGCGCGGACAATTGCCGATATGGAGAATCTTGAAGCGATTACTCGCACGCATCTGGCCGAGGCAATTAGTTATCGACGGCAGGAACGGCGTTGGCAGTGATCGGTTTGGGTCATCGCTGGCCAACCTGCAATGGGTCTGATTTTTTTGAGAAACAGAATCAAGAGCAACAATTATCGCAATTATTCACCGGAGTATAAATCCAAAGTAGCGCTGTCGGCGATTATTTATTGTGGATTTTATTTGATGAGACTCTTATGCTTGATACCCCTAATAAAAAAAGAAGGAGGAAAGCAGATGTTATATATTAAGAAACTGGCTAGCTATATCCTGGTCGTTGTCGCTCTCGCATTGTTGCCGGGCGTATCGTTCTCAGCAGAAAAACTAACCTATTACTGTTCCGCGCAGGAAGACTGGTGTCAATTAATGACCCGCGCCTTCGAGAAGGAGACTGGAATCAAGGTTGCGATGACGCGAAAGAGTTCGGGTGAAACCTATGCCCAGCTTCGCGCAGAATCCAGAAATCCGAAAGGAGATATCTGGTGGGGCGGTACCGGCGATCCGCATTTACAGGCTGCGGAAGAAGGACTCACCAGCGAATATATGTCGCCGATGCGTGGCGAGCTAAATGATTGGGCATTACGTCATGCCGGCAGCGCCAACGATCGATCAATCGGGATTTATTCCGGAGCGCTCGGATATGGATACAATGAGGATCTCCTGAAAAAGGCCGGGTTACCCGTACCGGCATGCTGGAAGGATCTGTTAAAGCCTGTATACAAAGGTCATGTGCAAATGGCGAATCCGAATTCTTCAGGCACCGCTTACACGACG
>JAAEOZ010000779.1 GCA_024222685.1 Gammaproteobacteria bacterium
AGACCACTCGAATCATGACCAGGACGCGCGATCAGGGCACAGTCTAGTTGAAATAGGATATGAATTTACCTTCCAGATCGAATATCAGCCATACCGAACCGTAACGCCCGGAGAATCGGGCGAACAGGACTTCATCCTCGGACTTCCCGTTAGCCTGCAACCAGGCTTCGAAGGGTTTCCGCGCCCCGTAATGATCCATTCGGTTAGAAAACAGGGTCTGCCTGGATTTAAGCGCGCTGGCGAATTCCTGCTTCGGTCGATACAGCTGTATCTGGGCATGCTCCAGTATTTTTTCGTCGACCTTGATACGATGAACCTCGGCCAGCGTCTCCCGGTCAATCGGCAGGTCCGCATAGATTATTGGCGGCTCTTCGTCGCTGTATTTCAGCAGATCCCGCTCCGATTGCAACTTGCCACCATACTGCTCCATGACTCCCGAGACCATGTACTCATCAATCAGAACAATTGAGATCGGCCGCTGGTTGTAGGTCAGGTAAACACCGTAGAAGAGCGCGACAAACTGAATCAGCGCTATCGTCGACAGGTCGAAAATAATTTCCTTGCGCGATTTTGTCAGATCGAATATCAGGAACGTTATAAAAGGTCCCAGCACCAGGTCCACCGCCGCGACCAGACGAATCCCCTGCCAGCCCCCATCGATCGAGAAATAGGGTTGCGGGTACCAGTTGTAATAAATCTGGTAAACCAGGTACAGGAAAATCCCCAGGCTAAGGCTCAGGTGAACGCCGGTTGCTTTTAACTTGGATATCAGTAATGGTTTGGTAAATTTCATCGATGCTATTTTTCAGTTACACAATCTAACAGCCTTATATATGGAAGAAAAAACGGAAAATTTCAAGATTGAAACCGCGCATAATTGTATCGATCTGTGCCAACAGGATGGACGACTGGAGCTGCGTAGCAAGGATAATACCTTGCAAAGCCTTATCGATCTGCAAAATCCCCATAAACTCGGGCTC
>JAAEOZ010000780.1 GCA_024222685.1 Gammaproteobacteria bacterium
ATTGCATCCGGTGCAGTTCGTGCGACTATGTATACGCCGTCCGGTCGTGAAGTATCCTACCAGGATATTCATGCCGGAAATATGTTTGGTGAAATGGCGGCAATAGACCTGATGCAACGGTCTACCCATGTTGTTGCAATTGAAAACACTGTTTTACTTCGATTAACCAGTAAAAATTTCCTGGATATTATTTCGACTTATCCATCGGTTGGTCTGGCTACTCTACATAAGATTACAAAAATAAATCGTTTTTTATGCGAACGTGTATATGAATTTAATGCATTAGATGTAAATCACCGTATTAGATCTGAGCTAATTCGCCTGGCAAAAAGTATTAGGCCTGATAGAAATGATGAGGTAACAATACCTAATATGCTGACACACCAGGAACTGGCTAACAGGTTGGCGACTCATAGAGAAGCTGTCACACGGGAGTTAAATTACCTCGAAAAAAATGATGTAGTCAAAAAAGGTAAAAACAAAACTTTAGTCCTTGATATCCAGAAACTTCAATCAATGGTCTGGAGTTGAGGTGAACTGGTTTCCGGGATTATTGTGTATTCTTTATTCATGCATATCTCACGCCGACACCTCAATCTGGAAAATCACCAGAGATAATCACCGCCTCTACCTCGGCGGCACAGTCCATGTACTGTCTTCATCCGATTACCCTTTACCAGCACCGTATGAAAGAGCCTATCAGTCATCGCAGCGCCTGGTATTTGAAACAGATATGCAAAAGTTGCAGGCCCCGGAATTTCAGCAGTTGATGTTGCAGAGATTGACCTATCGAGAAGGTAAGACCCTGGCACATGTACTGTCGTCTCAAAGCTATCAAAAGCTGCTGGATTACTGCGATAGCAGGGGTATAGCTATAACCAGTATTGAGGTATTTAAACCGGGCCTGGTCACTGTGATATTGCTTTTAAATGAATTGCAACGTCTGGGCATGTCGGGCGTCGGTGTCGATGCATTTTTTCATGCAAAGGCTCGGCAGGACAACAAGCCGCTAGGGCAACTGGAAACGATTGAAGATCAGCTCGAGTTTCTTGAGCATATGGGGCTGGGCAAGGAAGACGAGTTGATCGAGTATTCGCTGAGCGATATCGCAAATTTACAGGAGTTGATGAAAGACCTGAAACGGGCATGGCGAGTCGGTGATATGGCTGAACTGCAACGAGTTGCAATTGAGCCTTACATCGATGAGTTTTCGCGCACTCTCGACAATTTACTCGGTGATCGCAACAATAAATGGATGCCAAAAATAGAGGCAATGCTTAACACCGACGAAGTTGAATTTATACTTGTTGGTGTATTGCACCTCACTGGTAAGCAGGGCCTGCTGGCTCAATTGAAATCGCGTGGTTATCGTATTGAACAGCAATAATCGTTTTTATCCGGGTAAAGCATGCTAGTTGTGTTTTTAATTATTATCGGCGCTGTCACCAGTTCAGTCGCGATTCATTACGAATTTCTATACCGGTTGACGGTGTGGATGCCGGTATTGAAAATCAGGCACAGGCGTCGAATCGTGGCCGGGGTTTTTACCGCACTGGCCGCCCATACTATAGAGATCATAATTTTTGCCATTGCCTATTATACTTTGAACCGGATAGATGGCCTGGGCAGCCTTCAGGGTAATTTCGATGGTAGCCTGGCAGACTGTATTTATTATTCGTTTACGACTTATACAACGCTTGGTTTCGGCGACATCGAACCTTTCGGTGGCATCCGCTTTTTAAGCGGGATCGAATCACTTACCGGCCTGCTATTGATTACCTGGACCGCGTCGTTTCTCTATATGGAAATGCGACAGTACTGGGACTCGAGTTAAGGTGAAGGTTGAAAATTCGCTTACCCTTGACAACGAGAATGCTGGGCAGATCCTGTCTATCAAGAAGGGATTGGGCCTAACTGGCTTATTCCCAGCCTATACACCATAAGGTAGTTTTGATAAGAAATTTAAATGCTTTCATAGTCGCCCAATCCCATCATGGTAACTATTTTTTGCCCAGTATTCTCGTTGTCAAGGGCGGAGCCGCGTAGCGGTAAGTTAATTTTCAACTCATAAAAACCGTAAAATGAAATTTATTTAGCCCGACCAGGGCCGCTGCCCTTCGGCATCAATCCAGGCTTGTACCCAGTCGGGTATATCTTTCCCCCAATCTTCTTTATCCATGGCTTTGGCGACTTCGGTGGCCGGTACCAGTCCCTCTTTTGAAGTAACTCCGGCCTTAACCAAAGCGGATGAACAGATTTTATCGCCGATGTAAGTCTCCTGCAGAAAATAAAACCAGCGCCCATCGTGACATAGCATTTCGGTGTTTAGCGTGAATTTTTTCATGAAAGGGATGCGCCTGCGATAGCGGATACTGGCACCACCGACGGCGATACCCCATTTATTACGGTGCATTAAGCCGACAAATCCGACACGGTAGGAATAGTCCCAGCGCCCGAGTTCCATCAAGTTAAAATAACGTGCATTGTTTAATTCAACGAAGATATCGATGTCGGTAATGCCGGGGCGTAATTGCAGAACACTCTTGCCCTCGATTTCAAGTTTAGGCCGTTTTCTGGCTTTAAATAGCGTGATTGCGAGTTTGAGGTAGGGGTACATATTATTTCGAATTAAAAAAAGTCCGGCTAGTTTAGCAAAAGTGATGGGGTCGTAA
>JAAEOZ010000781.1 GCA_024222685.1 Gammaproteobacteria bacterium
AAATAAAATCGATAAACTGGAAGCCGCAGTGGATGACAATACAGCCGCAGTTATGCTCGAGCTGGTACAGGGTGAAGGCGGCATAAACCCGGCTCAGGCGGATTATGTCGCTGCCGCGAGAACAATCTGTAGCGAGCGTGGTGCCTTACTTATCATCGACGAAATTCAGACCGGCTTTTGTCGCACCGGTAAATTTTTTGCCTGCGATCATTTTGATTTGCAACCCGATATCATGACGGTGGCAAAGGCCATGGGCGGCGGTATGCCCATAGGTGCGGCTTTGCTAAATAGCGATTTCGATGTCGGTCCCGGCATGCATGGCACGACTTTCGGTGGAAACCCTCTTGCCTGCGCCGCTGCTTTAGCTGCCATCAACATCTATCAAAGCGAAAGACTTGACGAACGCGCGGCCGAGCTTGGAGAGTATTTCGAAGCCAGACTACGAGAAAAGGAGTTGTCTCAGGTTCGAGCAATACGCCGGCTCGGATTAATGATCGGCATCGAGCTCAAGCACAAGGTTCAGGAAAAGCTCGCGCTGCTGCTGGACCATAAAATCGTCGCCCTGCCCGCTGGCGCAAATGTCATTCGCATGTTACCTCCACTGGTCATTGAAAAGGAACAACTCGACCGGGTGGTTGATGTTTTGCATGAGTGTCTGTCATAAGTAAACTGATCAGACATTTTCCTCATTTCGATTGCTAGCTTTAAGGATTTGTTTCGATCTAAATACTAATTTCAACACCGGACAGGCCCTCACCTTCCCTGTGCTCTGCGCTGCAGATAATCAGACGCGATGCATCAATTTTTCTGTCTGTCAGATACTGTTTGATATTACGACTGCGATTTTCACCCAGCGCAAGCAAGCCGGCCTGTTGCTCTGCTGTCAGCTTTAACTCCTCTGCAGGTATGCCAGCCGTTTCTGGAAACAGAGATTGCCGATCCGCGGAATTCGTCAATGCACATAGTGTCAGATGTACCCCCGGCCGTTCGTTCATCAGCTTAATCAGCTCCCCAAGATTTTTACCTGCTGTGACATCAATACTATCTTTAGCCGCCATAAACTTTACTGGCTCGAAGCTCAAAGCACTAGCAAGATCGATCAAACCACCAACAGCATACACCAGACCGAAGGGCGTATAGTAATTAATTATAGCTGCGGTTATCGCTTCGGAAGTTGCCTTTGTTATCGCATCACTGGCATCCAGATCCGGGTTATCCAGATCGCCGGTTACAGGTATAACTAGCCGAATAGTATTATCGCTATCTCGCAACAGAGAAAGGCTCGAATTTAGCGGAATGCCAAAATCTGCATTAATCTTTTCTTCGTCCTCCGCACTAACTGATTTCAACTCAAAATGATATAGACTTAGATCGACCTCACTGTCCAGTTCATTCTTCTCGGCCTGCAATTTTAGTTTGGCATCGAGTTGGCCGCTTTTTATCGAATGGCCTATGGCTTCGCGTGTAATAGCGGAAATATTTCGAAGATCGAGGCCTTTGATATTACCGGTAAGATTGAATGATTTTTTTTGCTGTAAAGGGCGAGCAGTACCTTCAAAATTCATTTTGCCGTGCTCACCATAATTAGCACTATAACGAACTTGACTATTTTGGCCGGGCTGACTGCTATCCAGCCCGAGCAGGCTGAATTGAATACCGTTGAGATTGACCATCAATGGTGGCTGTAAACTATTGTCCCGATATTCAATTGTTTTATCGGTATGATAATCGAGCTTTTCGATAGCAAATTGAAAGCTGCCGTTTTCGTGATTCTCTACTTCAACCCCATCAGGCTCCTGTTTCGAAACTGGCACAAGCCATTCCTCGATCTCCAGTTTTTTATCGGCATCGGTAATTAATAGCGCTTCATGATTTATAACCCTGACCTCTTTAATTGTCAGGCTTTGTAATCCATTCAGGGTAAAGCCATTTATCTGAATATCTTCGAAACCTGTTACCTGCCCAGCGAGTTCATCGGAAACACGATCCAGTAAATTCAGTGTAGAAACAGAAAATTGATCAACGGCTATTGAATCAGAGGTCTGCATATTTAGCCCCTGTATACGAAGCCCGTCAAAGCTGGCCAAATTACGTTTTAGTTGATTACTATGAAGGGTAAAACCATCCAGTTCGACACCCCCTTTTGCAAAAAATGGAATAGTATTCCCGCCGATATCAGCCAGATTCATCTGAAAGCCGCCTTGCCATCCGAGCTTTTCAAAAGCTGCACAATAATCATAAATAGCCTGTTGTCGGTAGCAGATATTGAAATTACTGAAATCGAGACTATCGAGTACAACAGTCCAGGGCATCGGCTCTTCCTCAGAATCAACATTGCTAGCCTGACTCGAAGAGTCCTTCGAAAAATTCGACAATGCGATACCGGCAATCACTAAATCGCCTTTCTCAGATTGATCTATTCCAAAGCTGACAGCTTTCACTTTAATCACAGGTATGCTGACGACTGAATCCATCAAGTCAGACCAGGACCAGCTAACCGCTAGCTGATCTAGATTGAGAACCTGATCCGAGTCACGCAACACATTCAGGCCATTAATGGAAAACAGGCCTTCTCCGAGATCTATTCTGACTTCTTCCACCGTGGCATTTAACTGCTGTTTTTCAAACCAGTAAACAATTCCGGAGCTGATCATTACCGGCATAAAAAGACGTATCAGTATCAACAGCACAATAATTGAAATTAATATCCTGAAAAACCATTTCAGGGCTTTGCTGGAGAGAATCATAGTTTGTTATTTTCGTATTGGTAATTGACCTAGTATCACCGCTTCCCATATTTAGCTCAAGTGTTGAAAACAGCCCAACTCACACGGATATCCCATTATCGATATATATTAGTATTTTCTAATATACTAGGATTTAACTATACCCATCATTGAGATTAATGGATCCATGACAATACTATTTCGCTTAGCCATGCTAATTCTATTTTGCTGGTCTTTTGTCGCAATGGCACAGCAGCCGGAAATAGAAACCACACAGGCGAAGATGGTGCCGATAACAGATGAATTTATTCTCGACGGTGTTATCGAAGCAATCAACCAGGCGACATTATCTGCAGAAGTATCCGGACGGATTGAGGCCATTCACTTCGATGTCGACGATATCGTTAAACAAGGTGAAGTACTGGTCAGGATTCGTGACAATGAATACCGTGCTCGACTAGAGCAGAGTAAGGCGACGTTATCAGAGGCAGCTACCGTTTTCGATAATGCCGAGCGGGAGTTCAATCGCATCGACGGTTTATATAAGGACAAGGTTGTATCAAAGGCACAGTATGACCAGGCCAGTGCGACACTCGAATCATCCCGGGCTCGAGTCAAATCTGCTCAGGCCAGTGTTCGACAGGAGCAAATACATCTCGACAATACCATAATTCGAGCACCTTATAGCGGTGTTGTTGTGGCACGCCATGTCAAACCAGGAGAGCTTACCAGCATTGGCCAGCCGATTATGAGTGGTTATGCTCTCGGTAAATTAAGGGTCAATGTTGATGCACCTCAATCGATAATTAACAAGATTCGTCACTATAGAAAAACCCGTGTCATTTTGCTCGATCACGAAACAGGCATTACCGCTGATCAACTAACAATCTTCCCGGTTGCAGATAGTGAGAGCCATGCTTTTCGAATTCGCATTGATTTACCTGCACAGAATAAACAACTATTCCCAGGCATGCTGGTCAAGGCAGCCTTCGTCACCGATCAGGTGGAACGGTTATTGATACCGTTACAATCACTGGTAAGGCGCAGCGAAATAACCGCCGTTTATGTCATTGACGCAGCAAAACAGATTCAGATGCGCCAGGTAAGAACCGGCATCACCGAGGGTGATCAGATCGAAATAGTCGCAGGCCTGGACAGTGGCGAGCAGGTTGCAATTGATCCGGTACAGGCGGGTATACGCCTGAAGGCTATGTGGGCCCGACAATGAGTCAACGACTCGGACTTTCGGGCAGTATCGCTCGAGTTTTTTTACAATCTGAAATCACGCCACTGCTGGCGTTGATCGGATTATTGATGGGATTGTTTGCGGTATTGATAACGCCACGGGAAGAAGAGCCTCAAATCAATGTAACCTTTGCCAATGTATTTATACCCTTTCCCGGTGCCAGCGCTGTCGAGGTGGAAAGTATAGTTAGCACGCCAGCCGAACAAGTCCTTTCCGAGATCAACGGGGTTGAACATGTCTACTCAGTTTCACGACCGGGTATTTCTATACTAACCGTTCAGTTCAAAGTGGGAGAACCCAGATCCGAGGCGATTATTCGTCTGTATAACCAGATTTATTCGAACCGGGACTGGTTGCCCGCTAATAGCGGTGTCGGGCAACCTGTTATCAAACCCAAAGGTATTGACGATGTTCCGATAGTATCGGTCACATTGTGGACCGGAGATGAAAATCGTGCCGGCTACGACTTACGCCAGGTATCACATGCCCTCGAAGCGCAGCTCAAGCGCGTAGATGGAACACGAGATATCTACACCATTGGCGGCAGCGAACAGGTCCTAAGGGTTTTGCTCGACCCACAGCTTCTTGCAGGCTACGGCTTCGATCTACAGCAGATAAAACAAAGCCTGTCTGCTGCTAATGTGTCGAGAGATGCAGGCAGCGTGGTACAGAACAATAAGGAGGTTGTGGTACAGGCAGGTAACTTTCTCAGTAGTAGCGAGGAGGTTAAGAACCTGGTTATCGGCCTGTCGAACGGCATACCGGTATATTTAAGCGATGTCGCCACAATCGAGGCAGGTCCTTATCGCGCCGATCAGTTTGTCTGGTTTGGTAGCGGCCCGGCTGCAGCCGACAAAAACATCTCAGGCAAGGGTATATTTCCTGCCGTTACGCTGGCAATTGCCAAGAAGCCCGGTAGCAATGCGATCGATGTTGCCGATCAGGTCATTCATCGGCTCGAGCAACTAAAAGGCATCATAATCCCTGACGGCGTCGAAATGACCATCACACGTAACTATGGAGAAACCGCAAACGATAAGGCGACTACGCTAATCAAAAAATTGTTTTTTGCGACTTCGGTTGTCGTCCTGCTGGTTTTTGTGACTCTGGGTTTACGCGAGGCGATTATAGTCGGTATTGCAATCGGCGTGACTCTGGCCATGACGCTATTCGCTTCATGGGCCTGGGGGTTTACACTCAATCGGGTATCACTGTTTGCACTGATTTTTTCGATTGGCATTCTGGTGGACGATGCAATCGTTGTCGTCGAAAATATTCATCGGCATATGAAGACAGCAAGCCGTTCCCTGGTGGAGGCTATTCCCATAGCTGTCGACGAAGTCGGCGGGCCGACTATTCTGGCAACTTTTGCAGTTGTTGCCGCATTGTTACCTATGGCATTCGTAACAGGGTTAATGGGCCCGTACATGAGCCCTATCCCGATTAATGCCAGTATCGGTATGCTGATTTCACTGGCGGTGGCGTTTATTGTGACTCCCTGGCTGACACTGAAACTGTTGGCTAACAAGCCTCACAATGCTAGCCCTGAGGAATGCGACATTCAGCAAAATATATTAACCCGCTTTTTCAGAAAGCTGTTTCAGCCCATGCTCGATGAGCGCCATGGACGTCGAAATCGCTGGTTATTGGCGCTGGTGATTCTACTTTTAATCGCAGGCTCTGTCAGTCTCGCCGGGATGAAACTGGTGGTTCTGAAAATGCTGCCGTTTGATAATAAATCAGAATTTCAGGTTGTTGTCGATCTACCCGAAGGCACTAGTCTTGAGCAGACCGCACGAGTAATCGATGAGCTTGGCAGGTATATCGCCAAAGTCGACGAAGTTACCGATTATCAGTCCTATATCGGTACTGCCGCGCCAATCAACTTCAATGGTCTGCTGCGACAATATTATCTGCGTGAGGCGTCCAATCTCGCGGATATTCAGGTCAACCTTCGTGACAAATCGCTAAGAGATCGTAACAGCCACGATATAGCACAGGCAATGCGGGAACCATTGCAGACTATAGCTAGACAATATCAGGCTAATGTGAAAATCGTCGAAGTACCCCCGGGACCACCCGTACAGGCGCCGCTGGTCGCCGAGATTTATGGCATTGACTATGATGGACAAATCCAGATCGCTCGGCGCATACGCAGCGAATTCGAATCAATTGCCGGTATCGTTGACGTCGACGATAGTATAGAAACAGCTTCGGACAAGCACATACTCGTGGTTGATCGGCAAAAGGCCGCTAGATTCGGATTGAATCAACAGGTCATTAGTGACGCTATCGTCACCGCGCTGGGTGGTAGCGATATCAGTTATCTACACACCGACCATGCCAAATACGCAATACCGATTCGCATCGAATACAGCGATGCTGACAAATCCGATCTTTCCAGAATATTGTCACTGAAGTTAACAACAGCAAACCGGACAATGGTGCCATTATCAGAGGTTGTACATATTCAAAATGTCAGGAATGCACCGAGCATTTATCACAAAGATCTACTTCCTGTAGTTTTTGTCACAGCTGATATGGCAGGCGAACTGGATAGCCCGCTATACGGTATGTTTGAGCTCTTCTCAAGATTTTCAGAAGAAGCTCTGACACCTGAACTGACACAACCAGTCGAGCAGTATCTCATTAATCAACCGCAGGTCCCGTATCGGTACAGTTTGAAATGGGACGGCGAATGGCAGGTTACCTACGAAACATTTCGAGACATGGGGCTCGCCTACTCGGTCGGCTTATTAATGATTTATCTACTCGTGGTAGCACAGTTCCGATCCTATATCGTACCACTGATAATCATGTCACCAATACCTTTAACCATCATTGGTGTAATGCCCGGCAATGCCATGCTCGGTGCTCAATTCACCGCAACATCGATGATCGGCATGATTGCACTGGCCGGTATCATTGTTCGAAATTCGATACTGCTGGTGGATTTCATCAATCAACAAATCGCCTCCGGAGTAGCGCTTCGCGAAGCGGTAATCCAGGCTGCCGCGGTTCGTGCAAAACCAATCGCACTGACCGCACTGGCCGCTATCCTTGGGGCCTTGTTCATTCTAGATGACCCGATATTCAACGGCCTTGCTATTGCATTGATTTTCGGAATCCTGGTCTCAACCCTGCTGACGCTGGTAGTCATACCTGTATTGTACTACGCATTTTTGCAGACTAGGGGCT
>JAAEOZ010000782.1 GCA_024222685.1 Gammaproteobacteria bacterium
CAAAAATCTGGAGCGGGTGGCGGGAATCGAACCCGCGTCATCAGCTTGGAAGGCTGAGGTAATAGCCACTATACGACACCCGCAAGCTATTCATTTCAGGTTCGGGGAAATTCGACTATCCACCCGTTCCATATTGTGTAAATTCACACATATTACTCATTAGTATATAGAGTACTGTTAGACTGCCACAATCACTCGATACATCTGGCGCCCGGTTCACGCTCAAAACACATAAAAATAATGGTGGAGGGGGGTGGATTCGAACCACCGAAGGCTGAGCCAGCAGATTTACAGTCTGCCCCCTTTGGCCACTCGGGAACCCCTCCAGCAAGGTGCGTATTCTCTACAGGCCCCATGGTCATGTCAATAGCGTTACCGACAATTCACCCAATTTAATCAATGGTTTAGTTAAAAGCACCGCGAAAACCCCGAGGTGCTTTTTTGAATACTAAATTGAAGCGACAGTAACACGCTATTTTTTCGCAGCGCGGCGCTCGTTAACTTCTTTAATAACTGCTTCCGAAACATTTTTCGGGCATGGCATATAATGCTCAAATTCCATCGAAAACTGACCACGTCCCGAAGTCATGGTACGCAAATCACCGATATATCCAAACATTTCAGACAGTGGCACATTAGCCTTGACACGCACGCCAGTAACTGTCGCTTCCTGAGCCTTAATCATACCTCGGCGACGGTTAAGATCACCAATGACATCACCGACGTGATCTTCAGGTACGAACACATCGACCCTCATGATCGGCTCCATTAACTGAGGTGAAGCCTTTGGAATAGTTTGACGATAAGCTCCTCTGGCGGCAATTTCGAATGCAACTGCAGAAGAGTCAACCGCATGGAACGCGCCATCGAATAAATTGATTTTCACATCTAGCAATGGGAATCCGGCGAGCACACCCTCGACCATACAACTGGCAAAGCCTTTCTGGATTGCTGGCCAGAATTCGCGCGGCACATTACCACCTGTTACTGTTGACTCAAATTGAAAACCACTACCAGTCTCGCCAGGCTCAACCACGTAATCGATTTTACCAAACTGACCGGAACCACCAGTCTGCTTCTTATGTGTGTAGCTGTCTTCGACGCGCTGAGTAATAGTTTCGCGATATGCCACCTGCGGCTTACCGACTTCAACATCAACCATGTGGGTACGACGTAAAATATCGACTTTAATATCGAGGTGTAACTCACCCATACCTTTAATGATGGTTTCACCACTCTCCTCGTCGGTTTCGACATAGAAAGAAGGATCTTCCTTGATCATCTTACCCAGTGCGATGCCCATTTTTTCAGACGCAGTCTGATCTTTGGGCTTGATCGCAACCGAAATAACCGGATCCGGGAATACCATTGGTTCCAGTGTTGCAGGCAGTTTGGGGTCACAAAGCGTATGACCGGTTTGCACATTTTTCAAACCAACCAGCGCAACAATATCGCCCGCCTCGGCCGAATCGAGCTCGATACGATCATCTGCATGCATTTCAACTATACGCCCGATACGCTCCGTTTTACCGGTAAAAGTATTTAAAACCGTGTCGCCTTTCGACAGCTTGCCCGAATAGATACGAGTAAATGTCAGGGCGCCGAAACGGTCATCCATAATTTTGAACGCTAACGCGCGCAATGGCTTGTTAACATCTACGATTGCAACCTCACCTGTTTCATTACCCTCAAGATCCACCTCGGGCTGAGGTGTAACTTCAGTCGGACTCGGTAAATAGTCAACAACCGCATTCAATACCAGCTGAATACCCTTGTTCTTGAATGCCGAACCGCAATATGTCGGGAAAAAGTCCAGCGCGATAGTTCCCTTGCGAACACAGCGCATAATATCTTCCAGTGCCGGCTCTTCTCCTTCAAGATAGCTTTCAAGCAGATCATCATCCTGCTCAAGCGCAGTTTCGATCAGCTTTTCGCGATACTCCTCGATCAGGTCCGCCATATCGGCCGGTGGTTCCTGAATTTCGTATTGAGTTGGATCTCCAGAATCATCCCAGACCCAGGCTTTACGCGAGAGCAGGTCAACAACACCGCTAAACTGATCTTCTGTACCAATCGGCAAGGTCATTACCAGAGGATTTGCGCCTAGTACGTCCTCTACCTGTTTTACCACACGGTAAAAATCAGCACCCAGTCGATCAAGCTTATTGACGAAAATGATGCGAGAGACTTCAGATTCATTGGCATAACGCCAGTTAGTCTCTGATTGCGGTTCAACACCACCAGAGCCACAAAATACACCTACACCACCGTCCAGAACTTTCAACGAGCGATAAACTTCGATGGTAAAGTCGACGTGTCCTGGAGTATCGATAATATTCAATCGATGCTTGTTCCACTCACAACTGGTAGCAGCAGACTGAATTGTAATACCACGCTCCTGCTCCTGATCCATGAAGTCAGTAGTAGCAGCACCATCATGCACTTCGCCAATTTTGTGTATTTTACCCGTCAGTTTCAGAATACGTTCGGTGGTAGTGGTTTTACCGGCATCAACATGAGCAAAAATGCCAATGTTCCGATAACTATTCAGGTCAGCCATGGTGGTTTCCAGTCAAAAAAATGTTAAAAAATCTTTCTACACAAGCTTGCTAGTTGATCTATATCGGTAAAAACCAACAAAAATATACCGTCTTTACCTATAAAAGACGCCAAAAAATCTGCAAACTATTGATTTACAAAGATATTTTGAAGTTCAGGATTTCTACCGGCGCATATTCTAGCACAGATTTTGGAAACTGGAATGGTTCTTATTGATTTCCGGGTAAATTATTTTGAAGGACTAACGATGCGTAAACATCGGTTTACGTTTCTCCGAAAATGCAACCATACCTTCCTTTTGATCATCGAGCGCAAAGGTTGCTTTGAACTGTTGGCGTTCATTGATCAATCCCAGTTGAAGTGACGACTCTAGCGAAGAATTGACTAACTGCTTAAGTATTGCTACCACAGGCATGGAATATCCGGCAATTTGCTGAGCCGCATCCAGCGCAACTTCCAAATAGCTTGCCAACGGCTCAACTCTAGACACCAGGCCGGTACGTTCTGCTTCTTCGGCATCCATCATTCTCCCGGTCAGGCACATATCCATCGCTTTAGCTTTTCCGACCAGACCAGTCAGGCGCTGCGAACCACCAATGCCCGGGACTGTACCGATGGTTATTTCCGGCTGGCCAAATCTGGCATTATCGGCCGCAATAATAAAATCACACATCATCGCCAGTTCGCAACCACCGCCGAGTGCATAACCGGCTACCGCCGCTATCACCGGCTTCCTGCATAGAGAAATTCGGTCACAGTTCTTTGTTAAACCATTATCCGACAGCATTCCCTGATAAGTCTGATCCTTCATTTCCTGTATGTCGGCACCAGCCGCGAAGGCTTTATCGTTACCGGTAATTACAATCACCGCCAGCTCGTCGTCCGCCTCAACTTCATCAACCACCTCATTCAGTTCATCGAATAACAAGGCGCACAGAGCATTCAATGCTTTAGGTCGATTCAGGGTAATAAGGGCGACGGCTCCGCGTCGCTCAAATAAAATTGTTTCGTAGCTCATGCGATAACTCCTTAATCAAAATTAAGAATTGTATTGCGAATTTCGTCAGGCAAATTCACGCTGGTAGATTTAAAAGGCTTCTACCGGGATGCTCATAATGCTCCCCGCTCCGTTTTTTATGATTGTTTGCAGACCTTTGCTTTGTGGCAAAATCTGTTCAGCAAAATAAGCCGCAGTGCTGATCTTGTTGACATAAAACTTATCGCTGCTTCCTGCATCTAGCTGTGCCTGAGCGGCAATTGCACTTCGCGCCATTAACCAGCCGCAAACCACATTACCAGCCAGCATTTGAAAATTCACACCGATGCAACCAGCAAGTTCGGGATTATCATAAGCATTCGATAGAAACCAGCGAGTGCAGTCTTCGAGACCATCTAACGCTGAACTGAATTGTTCAGCCATCGACTGAAAACTATCGGCTTGAGCACTCAGAGTCTGACTAAACACCTTCATCTCCTCGATCAACTCAAAAATTGCCTGGCCCTTGTCACGCATCATTTTGCGACCCATCAGGTCGAGTGCCTGGATGCCGGTAGTACCTTCATAAATAGTGACAATACGTGCGTCCCGCATATGCTGTGCGGCACCGGTTTCTTCAATAAAGCCCATACCACCATGTATCTGGACACCGAGATACGTCGCCTCCTGAGCCCTTTCGGTACACCAGC
>JAAEOZ010000783.1 GCA_024222685.1 Gammaproteobacteria bacterium
CCTTGGGGTGTCATTTACTTCAATAATTAATGCCAGATGCCCGCATTAAGCCAATCTCAGGAGATGATTGCCAATTTTCAGCGTCCGATCATGGCCGAGGCTGTGTGAAAACTATTTTCGAAATCTGAATGTGGTTTTTCATAACTTGTTCATTGCTGTATTCGCTTGATAAGTGGGTAACGCAGGTCAATATAAGTTCGATAGTCGAGCTGTAGTGGGGAAATAATCTTCGGCTACGCAGATTATTGGAGTTTTCACACAGCCTCGGCCAGGAGCGGACGCCGAAAATTAGCAATCATCTCCTGAGATTGGCTTAATGCGGGCATCTGGCATTAATTATTGAAGTAAAAGACACCCCAAGGGTAGGGTTAATAATTTAAAGCTTTCAAAAAGAGGCCTTAGAATTTTATTATTAACTCTATTCCTGTGGTGTCGGGCCCCGTCTTCGGTCTTATCATAAACTGTTGGCGCTCCGGATCGATAAACTCCTGACCCATACGAGACACGAAATGACCGAATGCCCAGGCGGCCAGAACATCAGTGGGATAGTGTTCGCCAGCTTCGATCCTTGCCCAGCCGGTCAAGGCGGCGAAACTATCAACCGTGAAACTCAAAGCCTGCTTCGAAGTTTTATTAACGGGCATGTATTCGATGTTAATTTTGGCCATCTCCGCCTGGGCTGAGACGGCCGATACGTGACCTGAAAGAAAGCTCTCGCTATCCTTGGAATTCGGTCGTTGCCTTCCAGTAGCAGATTTTATTTCCCCCGTCGCAAATTGCCCCAATTCAACTGTGAGCCACTCTGACCCGAGCAATCGGGCCTTGCTTGAAAACCATTCTCCCGTTGACTCAGGGCCGGGGTTAACAGGGCGGTTGTCATATATGCCAGCTCGGTAGAATCACGAAAATCGTAGCTCGCGTCGGAGGCAGCCTTGGTAGATCCGAACAGGGGTGTATCCTCGCGTAACCGATCTGACAGTTCTTCGTCATAGTTATTGATTTGCAGAACCGCGGCCGCCAGCAATGTCCCCCAGACGTTTGGGTCGCGAAACGCCTGGTGGCTAGCATTTTTTAACCGGGCCCAGTCCGGACTGGCAGTTGTACTTCCACCTAGCGAATGTCTACTACCAGAGGCACAGCCAGTGACCATCACCAGAATCAACAGTATTGAAAGTAAAGAATATTTCATGATGGAACGCACTATTAAAAGTAAGGCGCTTTACCTGAAAGTTAAAATTGACGGTTGTGATCCTGGCAGTTGTTTCTTAAGAGAAACTTAAAATCTAGAGTTTTTAAAATCGCGTGAATCTTGATAATCAACTTGATTGCAGTGATGTCTACCTAGCTGGAGAAAGTGACTGTCGTGGGTGATCGGGTGAAAGCATGAACGCCTGAGTTGGGTCGCTTATCGCCGCTGATTCATCGAGTTTCAGCGGCCGTTTTTATAAAGACAACGGAATCAAGTGAAAATGCCAACGGCGTTACCGGTGATGGGTTTTTAGCTTTGCAAGGATTTATCGCGGCGTGCATGAATCCAGGTTATCAGCATCGCGATTATGGCGCCGAGGGTGGCCAGTCCGGCGTCTTTATGAGCATCCCATTCGTCGCCCTGGGCGCCGAGATAGGCGGCGCCGAGTTCGGGGC
>JAAEOZ010000784.1 GCA_024222685.1 Gammaproteobacteria bacterium
CAGATCACGCTCGTAAATATCGTTGACTCGATTGATCGTTGTCACAATTTCAGCCATGGCTGAACTAAGACTGCCACCCACAGCGTTAACATACTGTACGGTAGCCGACACAGCCAGTTCATAAACCAGATAGCTATTACTGACACGTAAAGCCAGTTGTGGGTTGGCATCCGGCAAGCTCATATCGGGCAACGGGTTGTTTGATACCAGTTCGCCAGTACTACACCTGAACGAACTATCACCACCGGCTAATCGGCGCTTTACTCGATAGTAACCGCTTTCGGGGTCAATTGTTACTCGACCCTGTGCGGTATGCAACATAGCGTGGAACCCATGCGGCGTGATATCAACCCTTCCGCCTGCTGTCGGGTCGTCAATGCCGGTTACCTTATAAGTCCTGATCTGCGGAAATTTAGCAGCCAGCGCAGGCGCCATGATTGACGATTCGACTACGCTAAACCGCGATAAGCTTCCATCCGCTAGCGGTAAAGAGATTATGTAATTATTATCACCGCTACTTTCCTGGGGCGCCTTTGCGAGTAATTCACGTAGTGCCTCGACATCGGTGCTAAAAAGGATTTCTACTGGATTTTGAGATACACCAGACTCGGTGGGAGCGTCAACCCGTTGCCAAGACTCATCCTCGATACCACAGGCCGCCATAACGAGCACTGCAATTACAAGAAAAGTTCTGCCAAGCAATGGATGCATGAGTCTCCCGTTAAGAAAATAACCTTTTAAGAACAAAAACCCCGGACATGCCGGGGTTTAAACTACAGACTAAAGCCTTAATTTTTTAGCTTTAGACAGTTTTACGTCTCCTGACCAGACCTAATCCTACCAGACCTAAGCCAAATAGCGCTATTACTGAAGGCTCTGGGACATTTCCACCAGGCCTTGTAATCACATCGGTAATGCCAATCATTGCGTTAGAAGCGCCACCAAGGAATGCATTTCCGACTGCTGCTATCTGGAAACCGAAGGTCTCGCCCGCTCCGATACTATAAACTGTACTGGGCGACCAACTAGTAGCATTAGCAAGTCCTAAGATATCAGCCCCACGGAGGAATTCAAATCTATCAAACATCCCACCCTGATTAAATTGCCAGAAGAAATCCAGATCGAAATCTTGGGTTGCTACAGCAGTAACTCGCGTAAATAGCTGGCTTGCAACCCCGCTATTCATGTCCAGAGTATCATTTGGAGGTCCACCAGAAAATACTGCTGAAGAGTTAACGCTTACACCGGAACCGCCGAGCAGTTCCATGGTCCAGTCACCCCAGGCAGCATTCTCAAAACCAGCCTCTGGCACGCCTACAATCATAGCCTGCGCAGACCCAAAAAAACCTAATAAAGCAATCAATAATATTTTTCTCATAATGCTACCTTCACTTTGAATAAAAATTAAACATGATTACAGTTATACAATTACTGTGCCAAAATAATTTAACTCCATATATTTAGTTATTTGGGGTTTATAGCATCTATAAAAATTACAAAAAAAGTAATATTTTTTTACACCGGTGTAAATTTCTTTTACAGATGTATATGCAAATACATCATCAAAAGAGATATCAGGGTTGATAGACCGAGAGAAAAATGGTCGGGGCGAGAGGATTTGAACCTCCGACCACCTGCACCCCATGCAGGTACGCTACCAGGCTGCGCTACGCCCCGATTGTAAGAAGTTTGGTAATGCTTAAATCAACGCTTAAGCAGAGTGAGTAATTCTTCGAGTTCCATCAAAGTTTGCCGAATGATTTGCTGGCTTTGATTTATATCGTCTTTTGCGCCTTCACCTTCCAGACGCTGCCTTGCCCCACCAATGGTAAAGCCTTCGTCATATAAAAGACTTCGGATCTGTCGAATAAGCAATACATCGTGACGCTGATAATAACGACGATTGCCCCGACGTTTAACTGGTTTTAGCTGGGGAAACTCCTGCTCCCAGTATCTCAACACATGGGGTTTTACATCACAAAGCTCAGCAACTTCACCGATGGTGAAGTAACGTTTACCGGGAATAACCGGTAATTCGTTATTGTTGCTCGCTTCCAGCATATGCTTCTACTCTTATTTTTAACTTTTGTCCGGGACGAAAAGTAACTACTTTACGCGCGGAAATCGGAATTTCCTCACCGGTCTTGGGGTTTCTACCCGGCCTTTCAGCTTTAGACCGAGTTAAAAAGTTGCCAAATCCAGAAAGCTTTACCTGATGTCCGGTTTCCAGTGCTACTTTTACTTCCTCAAAAAATTGCTCGACTATTTCTTTCGCTTCTCTTTTATTGAGACCAAGTTCTTCAAACAGCATTTCGGCCATATCAGCCTTGGTCAGTGACATCAGATATCCCTCAACACAGCATTACAGTGATTTTTTAATCGAGCAAGGACTTTCTCAACCAGTTTTTCAACATCCTCGTCAACAAGAGTGCGTGAAAAGTCCTGTAAAATCAAGCCCAAAGCGACACTTTTTCGATAATTTCTCACTTCTTTTCCAGTATAGACGTCAAATACAAATACTTCCTGTAAAATCTCACTTTTAATCGAAAAAATGCAGTCTATCAAGGCCTGAACGCTGATTTGAGCGTCAACAGAGAGCGAAATATCCCGCCGAATTGAAGGATATTTTGATAACTCCGTGAACCTTGGCAACTCACCAACTGATATAGATTGCATATCAACTTCGAATACATATACCGGTTGATTAATGCTCAGCTTTGACAAAACCGAAGGATGTAGTAGACCTACAAACCCGATTATTTTGTTATCTACGACGATATCCGCACCCTGTCCCGGGTGTAATATCGAATTTTCGGTGGTCTGAAAATTATAACTGCTCAGGCCCGAAAACCGTAATACCGACTCCAGGCAGCCTTTAATATCATAGAAATCGACACTATTAGAGTTGTCGTACAACCCTTCATCAAATTGATCGCCGCTTATTACCGCAGCCAGACGCATGTTTTGTTCGAGCCTTGTATTATTCGGTATGAAACACAAACCGTTTTCAAAAAGCCTGACCCTGGATTGTTGTCTTTTTAGATTATATTGCAAAGCCTGTATCAAACCGGGTAACAAACGGGTGCGCATCACTGCCATATCAGAAGAGATTGGATTTGCCAGCGATAAACTGTCCTGCCCGGGATCAAGAATCTCCTCTAGCTCCGGAGACACAAACGAGTATGTAACGGCTTCGTAAAAGCCCTGCTCAACCAGTATGTCGCGCACCTGGTTAAGACTTAACTGTGTCTCAGTAAAACTTTCCATGCCTATATGAGCAGCTTCGCGGGTTCCCGGAATATTGTTATACCCAATCATGCGACCGATTTCTTCGATTAAATCGGCTTCGATATTTATGTCGAATCTAAAACTGGGAGGGTAAACTAACCAGCCATCGTCGTTATCGTCGACCCGCATCTGTAAGGCTCTGAGCATCCGTTTCACTTCCTCGCGCGACACTTCAACACCCAGCAAACGATTAATTCGAGCATAGCGCAAATTAACCTGAGACTGCTTCGGTATATAGCTTTTATCGATTACATCGGTGACAGGCCCAGCCTCACCACCAGCAATATCGATTAGTAATTGTGTAGCCCGATTCATTGCCCGAAGTTGCAATTGTGGATCGACACCTCTTTCAAATCTGTGCGACGAATCGGTATGCATTCCATAACGACGGGCTTTACCTGCAATTTCAACGTTGCTGAAATAAGCCGCCTCAAAGAATATGTTGGTAGTCGATGACTGTACTGAAGAATCGAGTCCTCCCATGATTCCTGCCAGTGCCAGAGCCTTTTTGTGATCGGCAATAACCAGAGCAGCTTCATCACATTCGACTTCGGATTGATCCAGTAGCCTGACCTTTTCACCAGCCCTGGCCATACGTACACGAATACCGCCATCCAGCTTATCAAAATCGAAGCCATGCATTGGCTGGCCGAGTTCCATCATTACGTAATTTGTAATATCCACAACCGGACTGATTGGTCTAAGTCCGCAGCGACGCAGTTTTTCCTGCATCCACAGAGGCGTAACGGCCTGCGGATTAATATTTCGAATTATTCGACCGACATATCGCGGACAGGCAACAGATGCCATTAACTCCACTGGAAAATGGTCAGCAATGGATTCACAGACATCGGAACTGGAAGGCAGCGAGATATCGGTGCTATTGATAGCAGCCACTTCGCGAGCTACACCGGCAATACTTAAGCAATCCCCTCGATTCGGTGTCAAATCTATTTCAATGACCCGATCATTCAATTTCAGGTATTCGCTAATATCCATCCCATTGGGCGCATCCTCGGGTAACTCGAAAATGCCGTCAGAAGTCTCAGCAAGATTAAGTTCTGCTGCCGAACATATCATACCCTGAGATTCGACTCCTCGGAGTTTAGCTTTTTTGATTTTAATTTGAGGTAATTGCGCACCAATTTTGGCAAAAATGACTTTCTGCCCCTGACGCACATTACTGGCACCACAGATCACAGGTACTGTTTCATTGCCGTCAGTAACCTGACAGAGGCTGAGCATATCGGCATTGGGATGCGGTTCCAAAGTAACCACCTGCCCTACTACTACCGACGACAATTCGGGGCCAGCGGGTTCGAAACCTTCAACTTCAAGTCCGGCCATAGTAAGTTGATCTATAAGAGTGCTGTAATCTATTTCGGGGTTAACCCATTCTCGTAACCAGTTTTCGCTTATTTTCATGTGGCGACCCTCTGGTCTACGCGAACTGCTTTAGAAAACGAAGGTCGTTTTCAAAGAAGAGTCTTAAATCATTAACACCATATCGAAGCATGGCCAATCTCTCTACACCCATGCCGAAGGCATAGGCAGTATATTCCTCGGTATCCAGACCGGTATGACGAAAAACTTCGGGATGCACCATGCCGCAGCCGAGAACTTCAAGCCAGCCAGTATGGCTGCAAACACGGCAGCCTTTACCGGCACACATAACGCAGCTGATATCCACTTCCATCGATGGTTCGGTGAACGGAAAATATGATGGCCGGAATCGTGTATTCAAATCGTCCTGTTCGAAAAACTGCTTGAGGAAATCTTCAAGAGTGCCTTTCAGGTCGGAGAACGAAACCTCTTCATCTACCAATAATCCTTCGACCTGATGAAACATCGGTGTATGAGTTAAATCGGAGTCGCAACGATAAACCCGCCCTGGTGCAATAATTCGAACCGGTGGCTTTTGTTTCTCCAGTACCCGAATCTGAACTGGCGAGGTATGTGTTCTTAACAGGTGATGCTCATCAAAGTAAAATGTATCGTGCATGGCGCGTGCAGGATGATGTGCCGGGATATTTAATGCTTCGAAATTATGGAAATCGTCTTCGACTTCGGGGCCCTCGACGACATCAAATCCAAGCTTGCCGAACATTTTCTGAATCCGGTTCATTGTTAACGTAACCGGATGCAGGCCTCCGGCCTTAACTCGTCGACCAGGTAAAGTGACATCGACTGTATCCTGTTTTAACTTATCTGCTATCGCCTGTTTGCTTAGATTGGTCTTTCGATCTTCGATCAATGTCTGGATCTTAACCTTAATATCGTTGATCGCCTGACCGGCTGCAGGGCGTTGTTCTGCAGGTAATTGGCCAAGACTTTTCAATCTGGCAGTAATTTCACCTTTTTTACCCAGATATGACACCCTGATAGCATCGAGTGATGCCAGGTCAGAAGACGCAGCAATAGATTGAGCAGCCTGATTGAGAAGATTCTCTAATTCTTGAGACACTTTAAATTATCTTGGTATATACAACAGGGACAGCGAAGCCATCCCTGTTATGACTACGGATCGCGCTTAAGCAGCGGCGGCTTCTTGCAGGCCGGCTTTGGCCTTTTCAACCAGGGCGGTAAATGCCGGCTTATCAAAAATAGCAATATCTGAAAGCACCTTACGATCGATTTCTATCTGCGCTTTTTTCAATCCATTCATGAAAACGCTATAAGACAATCCATTTTCTCTGGCAGCGGCATTTATTCGAGCTATCCACAGCGCACGGAATTGACGTTTACGCTGGCGGCGATCGCGATAAGCGTATTGCCCCGCTTTGGTAACAGCCTGCTTGGCTACACGTAATACGCGACTACGTGCGCCACGATAACCTTTGGCTTTGTCGAGAACTTTCTTGTGGCGTGCGTGTGCTGTAACGCCTCTTTTAACTCTTGGCATGACTCTACTCCTAACCGTAAGGCAGCATACGACGTACCATTCGGACATCGTTTGCATGAATTTCAAGCATTTCGCCTAACTGGCGCTTACGCTTGCTGCTTTTTTTGGTGAGGATATGTCGCAGATGCGACTGACCGCGTTTATAGCCACCCGACGCGTTTCGCTTGAAACGTTTCGCGGCACCACTGTTTGACTTCATTTTTGGCATTATATGCTCCAGTTTAAATGTAAAAAAATATGTCACCCTGGACGCCGGAGACGCGTCTTTGGGTCAATATGCCAACTTACGCTAGCGTTTTTTAGGCACCAGTAACATGGTCATCTGGCGACCTTCGGACTGTGGATACTGATCCACCGTCGCGACTTCCTGCATGTCTTCTTCAACACGCTTTAATAACTCAGTTCCGAGTTCCATATGCGCCATTTCGCGCCCTCGAAAACGTACGGTAACCTTACAGCGGTCACCGACTTCGATAAATTTGACCAGCTTTCTCAGCTTGACCTGATAATCGCCTTCTTCAGTCCCTGGTCGGAACTTAATTTCCTTAATCTGCACCTGACGCTGTTTTTTGCGCTGATCGTGCAGTTTCTTCTTTTGCTGAAATCTGAATTTACCGTAATCCATCAAACGACAGACTGGTGGCTGCGCATCGGGTACCAGTTCAACGAGATCGAGCTTGGCATCTTCGGCGAACCTCTTCGCCTCTTCCAGTGTAACTATACCTTTCTGCTCACCATCCTCGGCGATCAACCTGACTTCAGCCGCAGTTATATCATCGTTTAAACGGCTCTGTTTATTGTCTGCGATTAGAGAATCTCCCGATCTAGCTTAAATTAAATCAACCCACAAAAACTAATCCGGCCTAATAACCGGATTGCTCACTAACAAGTTTGACGAATTCATCAACTTTCATAACTCCCAGGTCTTCACCCCCAAGGCTACGTACAGCAATACTAGCTTCTTCCATCTCGCGATCGCCCGCGACCAGCATATATGGAATACGCTTTAAAGTGTGCTCGCGAATTTTAAAGCCGATCTTTTCGTTTCTCAAGTCGGAAATTGCCCTGATTTGCTGATTTTTAAGCATTTTTTCGATTTTTGCGACATACTCGGCCTGTTTGTCGGTAATATTCATGACAACGCTTTGAACAGGTGATAACCAGACTGGAAATTTACCTTCATAATGCTCGATCAATATTCCAATAAATCGCTCCAGGGATCCGAATAAAGCACGGTGTAGCATGACCGGGCGTTTCTTCGATCCATCCTCAGTAACATAGGAGATATCGAATCGTTCCGGTAAATTCATATCGACCTGCAAGGTACCACACTGCCAGTCTCGACCAATTGCATCACGCAATACAAATTCGAGCTTGGGGCCATAAAATGCTCCTTCACCGGGATATAGTACATAATCGAGATTCATGACCTTAAGCGCATTCTCTAAAGCAGCTTCGAGCTTGTCCCAGATTTGGTCTGAACCGATTCTATTTTCAGGACGTGTCGACAACTTGATGACAACATCTTCAAAACCAAAATCTTTATAGATATCGAGTACCAGTGCGACAACGTCGATACATTCCTGCTCCATCTGTTCTTCAGTACAGTAAATGTGGGCATCATCCTGGGTAAAGTGACGAACCCGCATCAGGCCGAGCAACGCACCCGATGGTTCATAGCGGTGTACCTTACCGAATTCCGCCATGCGAAGTGGTAGATCGCGATAACTCTTCAGTCCCTGAGCAAACATTAACACTGAACCAGGGCAGTTCATCGGCTTCAGCGCAAATACGCGATCATCCTCTGTCTGCGTGGAAAACATATGCTCCTGGTAGTTAAACCAGTGCCCTGATGTCTCCCACAGGCTTCTATCCATAACATCAGGGGTATTCACTTCGATATAACCTGCATCATCCTGACGATGACGCATATACCCTATGAGCTTACGAAATAGAGTCCAGCCTTTCGGATGCCAGAAAACCGAACCGGGAGCCTCTTCGTGTAAATGAAATAACTCGAGCTGTCGCCCGATCTTGCGATGGTCGCGCTTCTCTGCTTCTTCGAGGCGATGCAGATAGACCTTTAACTGTTTTTTATCCGGCCAGGCTGTGCCGTAAATTCGTTGCAGCATTTCATTTTTTGAATCGCCTCGCCAATAGGCGCCTGCAACCTTCATTATTTTAAAACCATTGCCCAGTTTTCCGGTAGAGGGAAGATGCGGACCACGACAGACATCGAACCACTCACCCTGACGATAAATGGAAACCTCTTCATCCTGTGCGATGTTCTGATCGATAATTTCTACCTTATATGTCTCCCCCATATCGGCAAAAATCTGTTTTGCTCGATCACGGTCGAGCACTTCGCGCTCAATCGGCAAATTGCGTTTAACAATTTCATGCATACGGGCTTCGATCTTTTCAAGATCATCCGGGGTAAACGCTTCATCACGGGAAAAATCATAGTAAAAACCATCTTCAATAGCCGGCCCAATGGTAACCTGGGTACCCGGATAAAGCTCCTGCACAGCCTGCGCCAAGACATGCGCGGCACCATGACGTAGCAATTCGAGTGCTTCCTCATCCCGACTGGTGATAATAGCCACGGAGGCATCATCTTCGATAATAAAAGCGGCATCAACGAGCGTACCGTCGACTTTACCAGCCAAAGTCGCTTTAGCTAATCCGGCACCAATATCATTGGCAATATCCAGCACGGATACAGCAAGATCAAAATGGCGTTGCGAACCATCGGGGAGTGTAATTTGAGGCATTGCTTATCCTGTTCAGTGGTGGCCCCTACTAAAGGTCACGTGATTGTTTTAGATGGTAGTCGCGAGTGGATTCGAACCACCGACCCCCACCATGTCAAGGTGGTGCTCTAACCAACTGAGCTACGCGACTATAAATTCAGGCTCGCGATTATACGTAATATGGCTGATTAGACAATAGTGTAGAGGAGCTTTACTGTTCTATTAACTGGATATTCCAGCAACCTACTTAGCTCAGGGCGTAATCTGGAATCTCCTTGTTATCAATAAAAACCTCATCCATACGTCCCCAGCGGAAATCATTCAACAAACGGAGCAGGCGCGCTTCAGTTTTATGTAAATTCAGATAATGGCGAAACTGGGTTTTTAGAGAGATATTGGTCTGTTTTGGCTGTCCAGGATCTATTTCCCAGGGATGAAAATAAAATAGAGCTGCCTGTCGGTCTTGATTGGTTACCCGATTTATAGCCCATCGAGAAGGGTTATAGGGATAAAATCGAATAAAACCACCGCCACCAGC
>JAAEOZ010000785.1 GCA_024222685.1 Gammaproteobacteria bacterium
CTGGTTGCCGGGGATATTGCCGTCCTGGTGAGCACAGTTTTCTCGGCCGGTGTAACTGATTCGATGCTGATGCAGGATGGTGTCTGGCTGGTGAAACCGGAGCTGGTTAAAGGGCTTTCAGAAGCGCTGCGTACGGTGTTAATCGAGGCGCACCGACAAAAGTCAATCAGCAGTGGCAAGGGCGAGCGCATGGAAGCATTATTCGATTACATTTGCAGCAATCAATTTGCCCAACGCATTCGCTCTGTCGTAGAAGGATACGAAGAAATGCGCGTTGACCTGGAAAAGGAGAAAAATGCCATGCAGCGCATCTGGAAAAAGCGAGAAGGGCAGATTACACGGATAACCAATCAGGTCGTAAGTGTTTGCGGTGAATTACAGGGCATATCAGCAGCAGCCTTACCGCACCTCGATTCAATAGAAGAATTAGAAAAAATCGGAGAAGTTTAAGAAATGACTGTTTCGAAAGCGTTAATTATAGATGAGCCCTGGATTTCTAAAATACTCAATGGAGAAAAGGATTGGGAGATACGCTCTACTGAAGCATCACATAGGGGAGTCTTTGGATTAATCAGGAAGGGTAGTGGCCAGGTTGTCGGTGTGGCTAATTTGAGCAGTGTGTCGGGGCCATATGATAGCGAAGGTCTGGAGCAGTTTTTCGGCCATCACCACGTGGGGGCTGATGTTTACGAAAATCCTGATTACAAGTGGCGATATGCCTGGCAGCTAAAAGGAATTAAGCAACTTGAGAAGCCTGTTAACTATCGGCATAGGAATGGGGCGGTTACCTGGACGAACCTGGATATCGATGGGGTCAGTTTCGATTGATATTACCTTAAAAGGCTACGCATTCAAAAACTGTTCAGTTGTAATACCAGATTGCCTGAGAATGGCTTTGAGCGTCCCCTCTGGCATATCCCCCGGATGGTTGGGAATGGTGGTGTATTGATTGGTTTCTGGATTAAACCAGATCTCATGAGAACCGGCCGCTTGCCGGTCAAATTCGAAGCCCAGTTTTTTAAGTCGTTTGATAATTTGCCGGTACTTAAACCCTGCCAGCCTACCCATTAGCTACCCAGAATCAACGGGTAATCAAACGAATCCTGAACTGCCGCAAGAGGAGCTTGTTGATGACGTTCAGCTTGGGCTTCAAGCAGCTTCCTGGCGACATCACGCGCAATCTCCACGGTCTCAATAATGGTGCGCCCCTGAGCGATCAGACCGGGGATATCGTCGCAGGTAGCTAGGTAAACGCCTTCTGGCAACTTCTCGATATGTAAATTAGCAATCTGTTCCATGGTGTTTTCTCATCTTAATTCAGTGGCATTCATTTTTTTGGACATACACAAATTCCTCTGCAAGTTATGTCTCGTAGTATAAACCCGGTTTTCGTTCATGAGGGTTGCACGCTCCTCGTTCCGTCTTTAGAATGCCCGGTAATCGTACATATCGCTGGCATGAAAATCAACAGCTCGGTAGGGCGCAATGCCCGTTGAGACTGTGAAAGTATCGGTCAAGCTTATACACATTAGTAAAAACCAACGATAAACCTCATCTCAGGCGACTTGAAGGTCGTTGACTACAATATTCGTTTAAACCCTGGTTTCTTTTTGGAATTGGAAATTAGAGCTCAATTTAACAACAGAAGAAATCATTTTTAAAATCAATGCATTACCTTCTTCACCGCGGTCAGTTCGCTTTGCCTGTTGAGCACAAAACGCCATAAATTGATCAATTCCTACGATGTTCAGAACACGGGTGAAGTTGTAAGCAAGCGCCATCAGACTCCATTCACCTCGGACCTTCTCCAGACCACGCACCAGAAAATGATCCCAACCTGCTCGGCGCTTGAGAGTACCAAAAGGGTGTTCTGCTGCTGCACTACGCTCTCGCATGATACGAGGGTTGGATGCCATGCGCTCATTATGTGCTATCAATATTTCTTCATGTTCACTGCGCAGGATTTTTCGCTGTTTACTTCTCGGCCCCAGGCATTGCTGGCGTATATGACAATGGTTACAGTCGGCTTTTTGACTGGAATAGGACTGTTGCAATTGGCCATTTTGATAGCGCGGGGTTGCGGGGCTTAGCAAGCAGTCTGCTGGACAACGGTATACATTCTGCTCTGGGTCATATGAAAAGTCTGTGCGTTGAAAACGCCCGCTATTTGTAGATTTTCTATCCGGCTCTGGAACATAAGGCGTTATCTGGTCATTTAGGCAGGCCTGGATTTGAGCACCTTTGTAGTAGCCTGCATCCGCCAATGCTTCCAGGCTTTCAACCTGCAAGACGTCACGTGCTTGCTTCGCCATGGGGTGTAACTGTTCAAGATCATTGGCATCGGTGTGACTTCGTCTGCTATGAGTAAATAATGTTTGTTATCAGTGGCAATCTGAACATTGTAACCATTGGTTTTCTGTCCCCGCTTATTGAGCAGGCGGGCATCCTTATCTACTGAGGATTGCTGGGTCTTTCCTGCTTGAGTCAATGCCTGTAGTTGAACTTCTTTCTGTGCTTTCTTTTGCTGTAGTGCCTCCAGTTTTTCCGTCAACCCAGGATCATCTTTGAGGGCATCATCCGTGGGCTCTTCTAGGTCTGCCTGGTCCAGGCTTGCCAGCCATTCCTCTATTGAGGCATCCAGTTGCTTTATCTCTTGCGTTAACTTTTTCGTAGTAACAAAGCTATTGGCACTGACATTACCTTTAAAAAAACTGCCATCAATGGCTATGCGCTCACCACCAAAGAGCTTTAGTTGTCGGCATAGAAATATAAAGCTTTGATGTGTCTGGCGTAACGCCTTGGCGTTGTCTTTTCGGAAGTCTGCAATGGTTTTGTAACCGGGTGCTAATTTTCCGAGTAGCCACATCACTTCGATATTCCGGCCACATTCTCTTTCCAGCAGTCTGCTACTACGAACCCAATTCAAGTAACCGTAGAGATAGAGTTTTAATAATCCCTGGGGCGGATAGGCCGTCTGACCAGAGGCGTTGACATTTGCTGTCGTTTTGCCAAAACCAAGTTTTGTTAAATCGAGCGTTTCTACATACGCATCAATGGCGCGCACCGGATTGTTTTCAGAAATGTACTCGTCCAGGCTTGGCGGAAATATTTCTGCCTGACCACGGTTTATGCCTTTCTTGTACTGCCGTTGCGCCATTTTTGATCATACATCTTATGAGATGTGAATAGAATAAATCAGATGGGAATACTTTCACAGTCTCGTTGGTTATTGCGCCCTACTGAGCTAATATTCTCTTAGATCATCTCAAAATAGACCCATATTCATGGGGTGGCATAGGCCTGCAATAATTTGGTCGGGGAGACAGGATTTGAACCTACGACCTCCGCCTCCCGAAGGCGGCGCTCTACCAGGCTGAGCTACACCCCGAACGATGTTAATTCTATGCGAGGTCTTTAATCGTTTCAATTAAGCAAATAAGTATTTTCAGGTGCTGCTGTTATAAATTCGATCAAATTGCCGGGCACTGAATCCATTCATACGTTTATTACCTATAAGAATCAGGGGGACACCCCGGCCATTAAGTTTTTTATAGTCTCTGGCTGCCTTTTTCGATTTTTCGATATCGTATTCTTCAAAAGGGATGTTATTACGCTGGAAATGTCTTGCTGCCTTTTTGCAGTATCCACACCAGCTGGTAGAGTACATAATTACGCTCTTACCTTTTGCTTTGTGGGTTGTTATCAGGTTTGAGTCATACTTAAAAGATTCCACACTAACTGATGTAAAGCTGGTGATATTTCCTTTTATTTCCTGAAGTCGTGCATTTTTTGGCGGCTTACTGCCATATACAGTAGTGCCACTGGAATCTACCCATTTATATACTTCACCGCCTGTAGTAGGCGGTGAAGCTAGCAGCAGAAAAGACAGGCAGAGGACACCTATAATTCTAATTATCATAATGTTCTCGATTAACTATGTTTATTAAATATAGCAGAATTTTTTCAGGTCTTAATTCGACGATTGGCGAGATACACACCGATAACGCATAGCAGCATGCCGAATATTGATATTTTCCCCAGGGTTTCATCGAACAGGAAATGAGCCTCTATGACAACCAGTGGCGGTACCAGATAAAACATGCTGGAAACACGGCCGGCTTCTCCTAGCCTGATTATCGACATGAGTAATACAACCGCTCCTATAGATAAACCAAGTATCTGCCAGCTTAAAGCAAGCGCAAAACTGGCTGTCCAGTGGATGCTCCAGGATTCATTAAGAAAATATGCAAATACTGCTGTCGCGAAGCTGGCAGCGATATATTGCATCAGCGTGCCGGTTAATAATCTGGACTGGTCACAGAATTTTTTTTGATAAAAGACCCCAGTGGCAATTGATGAAAGACTGACAATACAAAGTCCCAGATCAAATACTGAGAGACCCCCATTTAAACCCAGGTCCATACCATACTTTCCTACGATGACAATTGTTACACCTATAAAGCCAGTAACTAAGCCTGTGGCCTTCTTTACTCCGAGTAATTCACCGATAAATAAGCTTGCCAGTGCCATAGTGAATAACGGTTGCACACCGATAATAATTGCTACTATGCCTGATGGAACGCCATCCTTTATAGGCCAGAACAGGAAACCGAGATAACCACAATGTAACAGCACGCCGGTTATCATGTCATGGCGATGCTTCCACAAGTTTCGAGGTAAGTCCGCACCGACCAGGATAATGATCGGTATCAGAACAATTGCAGTAAGTGAAAAACGTAAACACAGAAATACAAATGGATCTGCATTCATCATGCTGTATTTGGCCACTATGAAGCCGGTGCTCCATAGCGACACAAATAACAGCGGGGCCAGGCGTATAAAAAGCTGAGGGCCAGCCATTTATACCTTGCTTGCCGGAATCCTCAAAGCCACAGGGGCCTAGTTAATCTTAACAAGCTCCACTTCGAAAATTAGAGTTTCGTATGGACCTATATTTGCGCCTGCACCTCGTTCACCATAGGCAAGCTGGTAAGGGATGACAAACTTGAATTTTGCGCCTTCACTCATCAACTGAACACCCTCAGTCCAGCCCGGAATCACCTGATTCAACTGGAATGTTGCCGGTTCACCACGCGAGTAGGAGCTATCGAATTCAGTGCCATCGAGCAGCGTTCCACGGTAATGTACGCTAACTGAATCAGTCGCCTGTGGTTTGCTACCATCAGCAGCTGTAATGACAGAGTATTGCAGTCCTGATTCAGTCACAGTTACACCTTCAGCCTCGGCATTTGCTTTCAGGTAAGCTTCACCTTTTGCAATCGCATCTGTTCCTTTTGCTTCATTTGCCTTTTGCTGGTGTTCGGCTAAAGTTTGACTCGCCTGATTTACATCCATCAGCGTTTCGAGGCTTTGATGCTGGGCTTTCATACCGTCTAGCAGCCTGGCATAGTCGACTTCACCGTATTGTTTGAGTACGCGCTCGCCTATCATCATGCCAAGGGCATAGCTAAACTTGTCAGCGTCGGTAGTAAGTTCCTGCATTGGTTCGGGTTCCTCTGTTTCGGTTGATGGGGTGTCCTTTTCATGACAGGCGCTTAAGCCGAGTACTAACAGTAATGCGCTGAAGAGCAGGATAAGGCGAGAAAAATTCATAGAATAGCGTCCTAAAATATGGTGGTTAATAAATGACCTGTATTTGTCAGCGCGGCATTATAGCCTAAGCTCGCAGAGAGTAGGGCAATAGATTGGTCGGTTTGTGACAAATTATTTAGGTGAATTTCCTGGCGATAACAAAATCAATTATCGATGTTGTTGGGTTGTTCATGCATTTATTTTATCAGCAATTTTTGTGAGACATTGGCCAGGCTTTCATATCCATTTTCAGTAATAACCACCGATTCGGTTATTTCGAGGCCGCCATCGTCGAGCCAGAGTGCCGGCATGAAATGAAATGTCATATTTTTCTGCAACTCTGTCTTATCGCCTCTTCGAAGGCTGATAGTGCGCTCACCCCAGTCGGGTGGATAAGACAGGCCTATGGAGTATCCCGTTCGATTATTCTTTCTGAACCCGTGCTTCTCCAGAGTATCGAAAAATGCGATGGCAACATCCTCACAGGTTTTTCCGGGTCGGGCATTTTCAAGCCCGGCATGCATGCCATCGAGTACTGCTTTCTCGGCATCAAGGTATTTTTGAGGTGGCGTGCCCAGCGATATGGTGCGCGAAAGTGGACAGTGATAACGCTTGTGGCAGCCTGCAATTTCAAAGAAGGTTATATCACCGGCCTTAAGCGTTGAGTTGTCCCAGGTAAGATGTGCTGCAGTTGCATCCATTCCAGTAGGCAGTAGTGGCAATATAGAAGGGTAATCACCCCAGTCATCACCAACGCCCTTTATACCGCTATGAAAAATCTCTGCGGCAAGCTCATTTTTTGCCAGGCCCGGTTCGATAATGTCGTAGATATGCCGATGCATGTTTTCCACAATTCTGGCAGCGCTGCGCATATAGGCTAATTCCTGATCGGACTTGATAATCCTTTGCCAGTTTACCAGAGCAGTTGCATCGACAAGCCGGGCATTAGGTAAGTGTGTTTGTAATGACTGAAAAGCTGCGGCGGAAAAATAGTAATTCTCCATTTCTACCCCAATAGCTGTTTTGTCGAGTTTCAGGCCTTCGAGTACTTCCGATAAATCATCCATCGGATGGCAACTGTCCGATTGCACGTAGTGATCGAGGTATTTGATGATGTTATCTTCATGCAGATAGGTGGTGCGTACCGCGCCAGGTGCGTCAATACCTCGGCCCCACCAGATGGGTTCGGCATCATGTTGAACAATTACGCACTGATGGGTATAAAACGACCAGCCGTCGTAGCCCGTTAACCAGGCCATATTGGAAGGGTCGACAATAATCAGACAGTCGATATCTCTGTCCGACATGGCTTTACGGGTATTGCTTAGTCGGCTGTTATATTCTTCAAGCGTAAAATGGAGTTTGGCGTCTTTGGGCATGTTTTAAGTCTCGAAATTCGTGCCAATTTTTTGTTGTAGGCAGAGCTGATAGGCCAGTGTAGCGATTGCAGTATCCTGGATTCCGGTTCCGGTTAAATCACAAAACGTAATATCATCTTCAGTTTGCCGGGCGGGTTTTTGAAGTGCGGCTACCTGGCCTATTTCAGGATACTGCTGGGAGGATGCAATCAGACCCTTTTCTATTGCGTGATGTAGTTCACCGAGCTTCTGAGTCTGGCTCAGTCGATCACAGTAGTATTTGACGCGACTGTCGATAAGGATTTCCGGATCGACTTCATTTTTGTGTTCTGCGTCTGCACCCATTGCGGTTATATGCTGACCAGGTTTTATATCATTAATGGTTAGAAGCGGATTTGATGATGGTGTTGTAGTGACAATAATATCGGCATCTCTGGTTGCGCTAAAAACGGTTTGACAGGGAAGGGTATCGAGGCCCAGTTTATTTTTTAATTGATCAGCGGTTTTCTCGGCTCTGTCGAAGTCTCGTGCCCAAATAGTGGCTGATTTTATGTTTCTGACGAGAGTTAGGGCTTCGAGTTGCATTTTCGCCTGAACCCCTGCACCGATAATTGCCACATGTTGTGAGTCGCCCCTGGATAAATGCTTTGCAGCCACAGCACCGGCCGCAGCGGTACGAATATCGGTTAGAAACCCATTGTCAAGCAACAGTGCTTCGACCAGGCCGGTTCGTGTACTAAATAAAACCATTAATCCATTAACACTGGGTAAGCCTAACTTTGGATTATCGAAAAATCCGGGGCTGATCTTAATAGCCAGGTTATCCAGGCCAGGAATATAGGCCGTCTTGACATCGATCTCACCGTTATTATCAATGATATCAAGGCGCATAATCGGTGGCATAACCACGGCTTTGGTGGCCAGCGCGTAAAAAGCCTGCTCGATGCAATCAACACTTTCCAGATCAAGACTAATTTTACTGCGGAGCTCCGCTTCTGTGAGTATCTTTATTTCAGCCATCTTATAGTTCGTAGTGCTGGCGGTTTATTACTTTCTGATGCAATTGCATATCAATATTTTTACCGCTGAGAAGCGCCAGTGTTTTTCCGGTGGGTGTTGCTTTCCCCGCTAGTAGTGCAGCTATGCCGACCGCGCCAGCACCCTCTATAATTATCTGTTCATTAAAATAAGCATGGCGAATACCTTCCGCAATTTCCTCTTCGCTTAGCTCGATTAACTCGTCGACCAGGTCGCGAACAATATCAAAAGTCCACTGATTTTCGAGCCCGATTCCACCGCCGAGTGAATCAGCCAATGTAGGCAATTCCTCTACTTCCACGGGCTTACCTTCGCGCTGTGAGTTAATCATAGCTGCGCCACGTTGCATCGATACGCCGATAATCCTGACATCAGGCTTCTGGGATTTAATAGCCCTGGCAATACCTGATATTAATCCACCACCTGAAACCTGCACCAGTACGGTTTCAATATCCGCAACCTGATCCAGGATTTCAAGACCCAGTGTGCCCTGGCCTTCGATGATATGAGGGTGTTCAAATGGCGGTAGCATGACGTAACCTTCTTCGCTGACCAGTCTGTTTACTTCAACTTCGGCGTCATCCTGCGACTTACCAATTATTCGAATTTCGGCACCGAGTGACCGAATTGCATCGATTTTATTTTTCGGTACCAGGTTGGACATACAAATTGTACAGGGGACGTTCGAACTCTTCGCGGCATAGGCTAAGGCCCTACCATGGTTACCGGTAGAAACCGCAGTTACACCAACCCGTTTATCACTCTCGTCGAGCTGAAAAACTGCATTTAAGGCACCGCGGAGTTTGAAGGCACCGGTAATTTGCAGGTACTCATGTGCGAGCAAAACTTGCTGGCCGAGTAGATGACTCAAACTCGAGGACTCTGTAATTCGTAACGGGTAAATGCTATTCCGAATTCGATTATGCGCGGCTTTTATGCCTTCAAGTGTAATGTCTGACTGACTCATTTCTGACTACAATGCCTGTGAATTATTCTGGCGACCATTAAATCCAGATGCCCGCCACCCCCA
>JAAEOZ010000786.1 GCA_024222685.1 Gammaproteobacteria bacterium
GTATTCGTTGTTAACCCGAACAACCCAACCGGCTCGACACTGGCTGCTGGTAGCCTGCTGCGATTACGCGACGCCATTCCCGAAAATGTATTAATAATTATCGATGCTGCCTACGCCGAATTTGCCGATATAGCGACCTACGACAACGGTTTTAATCTGGTTGACGAGGGTAAAAACCTTGCCATTTTGCGCACCTTTTCCAAGGCCTACGGTCTGGCCGGGTCTCGAATTGGCTGGATTTACGCAGCCGAAGATGTAATTCAGACTATCGCCAATGTACGCGCGCCTAACAGTGTTACCACCCAGGCACTCGCAGCCGCTGAAGCTGCCATGCGTGACCAGACTCACCTGGCCAATGTCGTCGCCGAAGTTATCGAACTACGCGAAGATTTGCGGCTAAAAATCATGGGGCTCGGATTACAGGTTTATGCCAGTGGCGGAAATTTTTTACTGGTTCGTTTTAACAGCGAAGGGCAGGCCAGCAGAGTTTTTCAGCAGTTGTTACAGCTTGGTATTATTGTTCGACCTATGGGGTCTTATGAGTTAAGCGATTGTTTGCGGATTTCGATTGGATCGAGAGAGGAGATGGCAGTCTTCTGGCAGCAGTTTGTTAAAACGAGTCAGGCTTCTAACTAAATATTATCTACAGGATAATTAAGTCAGTTCAAGCTCCTGAAGAATACTGAACTGACCTGATCATTCCCGCTAAAGCAAAGACTCTTCACAGTCGGACCCGCACAGGTTCAGAGCTGGTGTTTAATAGCGTAAGTTCCGGGAAGTTCTGCCACTCTCTGAGAGTCAATCTGCTTTTCCTGGGTTACTACCGATCCTTCAACACTATCCCGCACCTGACCTGGCTCCAGTGCCGAACCGAATAATGCAAAGAGCGCGGTAAGGCCGAGGCCAACTCCAATCGAAAAAAAGCCGCGTTGATGTGCAATTTGAAAATTTGGTTGCTTGCCTTTACTGCGATTAACTGTATAGATGGTATTCATTTGATTATTCCTGATTAGTTAGTTGATTTACCCATTGCCCGGATCAATAATTTAAAAATATAAACCTCTGCATTTCATTTAAATCCGGTTCCAATAGAATAAGCATCAATATACCGTGATTAAATTTCATCATTATTTCCATATCAGGTATTTTTGCTTCAAATGTTTCTATCGTGTTTCAAAAGGAAAATAAATGTCGATAATCTTCATATTGCTGCTTTGCAACTCATTGATACATTCTTCGAATATCCAGATTACAACTTTTTGATCAGTATCATTTGCACCAAAGACATCGCCTGCTATAGTCCGACCTTCAGATTTTAACCCTGTATTTTATGAAATCACTCAAGGCGATATTTTCAGCACTGTTTGATAGCCTGCGTGATTTACTCCCCATTATCGTTGTCATTGGTTTCTTCCAGTTAGTAATTCTGCAGAAACCAATTCCTAACCTGGCTGAAATCACTCTGGGTATCATATTTGTGGTAATCGGCCTGACCCTGTTCGTTAAGGGGTTGAACATGGGCCTGTTTCCCATCGGTGAAACTATGGCTTATGCCTTTGCCAGTAAGGGTAGTGTGTTCTGGCTGCTAACCTTTGCATTTGCACTCGGTTTCGGTACAACCGTAGCAGAACCCGCACTAATCGCAGTGGCCGGCGAAGCAGCGACCGTAGCTGCTGTCGGTAACATGATCGAAAACAGTGAAGCTTCGAAGGATGCCTATGCGTTTGGTCTACGCATTACCGTCGCGGTGTCGGTGGGTTTTGCGATTGTCATTGGCGTGTTTCGCATCATCAAAGGCTGGCCGATACAGTATTTGATTATCGGCGGTTATATTGCAGTGGTAATCATGACCGTTTTCGCACCGAAGGAAATAATCGGCATCGCCTATGACTCGGGTGGGGTGACTACCTCAACTATCACCGTGCCCCTGGTAACTGCGCTCGGGGTTGGTCTCGCCAGTTCTATCAAGGGGCGTAATCCGATGATCGATGGTTTCGGGCTTATCGCCTTTGCATCATTGACGCCAATGATATTTGTCATGGGCTACGGCATGGTGGTCTGAGCTGATGATGCAAACTTTCATCGATTTAATTTTCACTATCGGCGCTACGACTAAAGATGTACTGCCAATCGCGATCATTATATTTGGCTTCCAGTTGCTGGTATTGCGCAAACCCATCGCCAATTTAAAGAAGATTGTTAGTGGTTTTATTCTGGTTTTACTCGGTCTGGGATTTTTCCTCGAAGGGCTGGAGGCTGCGCTGTTTCCACTGGGCAAACTGATGGCAGTGCAATTAACCGACCCAAGTTTTATTCTTGGTGAAAACACCGGTACTGAGGCTGCCTGGTGGGACTACAAATGGGTATATCTGTTTGCATTTGCCATTGGTTTTTCCACTACCATAGCAGAGCCTTCCCTGCTCGCAGTGGCCATTAAGGCCAATCAGGTATCTGCGGGTAGCATCGGCATATGGGGTTTGCGTATCGCAGTTGCAATCGGTGTTGCCATTGGTATAGCGCTGGGGGTATATCGTATAGTCACAGGCACACCGCTTTACTGGTACATCATTACTGGATATGTATTTGTTGTTATCCAGACCCTGTATGCTCCCAGACTGATTATCGCCCTCGCCTATGATTCCGGTGGCGTAACAACATCAACAGTAACCGTACCCCTGGTTGCCGCACTCGGGCTGGGTCTATCCAGCACGGTACCCGGCCGCAGCCCACTACTTGATGGCTTTGGCCTCATCGCTTTCGCCAGTCTTTTTCCAATTATGTCCGTCATGGCTTATGCTCAACTGTCCGAGTGGCAGGCCAGGCGCAGCAAACAAACTCCAAAATAGGGAGACAACATTATGCATTTTAAATTAATTATTGCCCTCACCGAAGATTCGATTACTGACAAAATAGTCGATGCTGCTCGCAATAAGGGTGCAACCGGTTCCACCGTTATTTCCAGTGCGCGAGGCGAAGGTATAAATGTCGCTAAAACATTCCTTGGACTCAGCCTGGATACGCAAAGAGATGTCATCTTGTTGCTAGTCGAAGAACATTTATGTCGTGACATACTCGAAAGTATAGCCAGCACCGGTGAATTCGAGGCCAACCCCGGTACCGGCATCGCCTTTAGTATCGATGTTGACGACGCAGTCGGCGTTTCCCATCAGGTTAGTCAGTTGTGTGGCATTATTGAGGAAGAATTATGAATACCAAATCTATTGTACGCGTACGCGATGTAATGAGGACCGGCTTTGATCTGGTTGATGGGCTCAATACGGTCGAAGATGCCTTGAAGAACTCGAAGCATCCCGAGGCAAAATGTTTTATCGTAAACATGCGACATGATAATGATGAATACGGCATAGTACTTTTATCGGATATTGCCAAAAAAGTGCTTGCTAAGGACAAGTCGCCGGATCGAGTCAATGTTTATGAGATCATGTCAAAACCGGTTATTAGTGTCGACCCGGAAATGGATATTCGTTATTGCACCCGACTGTTCGATAACTTTGGTATCAATAGAGCACCGGTGATTGAAAATAAAGAGGTGATCGGTGTAGTCGGTTACACAGATATTGTATTACGAGGCGTACGTGATCAACTGACCTGACGAATAATTTCCATCAGGCCAGATAGCGATTTACTCGGTAGCAGCTGCTGTAGCGGTAACAGCCTGCGGCTGCCAGGCCGTGTTCATCATGTTAAAGAAAGGTTGCATTGACTGAGGATTTGACATCCAGGCAAACCTGGGTGCATACCAGTCAGGGTTAGCCAGAGACGTAACAGGTTGGTAGAATGCTGGATTTCCAAGCGCAATCATCCACTTATTAAAATATGCCGGATCAGACATTTTCATCATTGGCTGGTAGGTTGCCGGATTCATTGAAGCAGACATCCAGGCAAAATACATCCCCGGATTCATGAAGCGAGTCATCGCTCTGCTCATTTTATTCATATCCGTAGCATTCTTCATCCAGGTATCCCACATAACAGGTTCACTAGCACATTTAGACATAACGTGAAGTGTATGCGGATCATTTACTGCAGCCATTAATGCCATAAACTTCGCCGGGTCAGCCATAGTATCTGCCATAACTTCAACATCGGTAAAGGCCTGAAGATAGGGGCGAATTAATTCAAATTTTTCCCCATCAGCATTTTCACACTGACCGTAATACTGTTTAGCCAGCTCAAACCTGTGCTGCCCACCAGTAATCGGAGATAGTTCAGCCCCACCCTCTTCGACGGCTTTGTCGGACTCGACAGCATACAGGGAGCCCATAGCCAACATTGCCAGAACCAACGCAAAATTTCGTAATATTGTTAATATTTTCATGGTCTCAACTCCTTCATTTACAACCGCTACTATTGCCCCTGTGCTTCAGATTGCGGCGAGGGCATTTGCATCCAGGCCTGGGGATCAAACCAGTTGAAAGCAGTCGTAGTGCCTTTAGCAGAAGCCGTATATGTAGCCGGATTCATCCACTGCATGTAGGTATTCGGATCCATGAATGCATTATAGCTAGCAGGATTCATAGGCTGCATGTAAGTGTTAGGATTCATAAATTGCATATATGCCATCGGATTCATCATCTGCATGTAGGCATTTGGATTCATGAACTCACCGTAAGCTGCGGGGTTCATCCAGGCCATCATGTTATTCGGATCAGCGAACTGCATGTAAAACTGAGGATTCATGAATTGACCATAAGTCGCAGGATTCATAAATGCAGCATAGTTGTTTGGGTTCATGAAAACAGTCCAGCCCTGAGGAGTTGCCAGGTTCATCGCGCTGACATTTTGCTGATTAGCACCCATCATTGGCATCATTTTCATCCAGTCCATCGGGTTAACGGTATTTTCCGCCGGTGCCTGAGTTTGACTGGTTTCATCTGTAGCGGACACTGGACCCATTGCAGTAGTAGTGATAAACGCGAGGGCGATTAATATTTTGCGAAACATATCTAAATCCTCCAGTAAAGTTGAAGTTCAATAGTATATTAGAAATTATTAATATTCTAATTTAATAATTAGATGGATGGCTAAGAAAAATTTATCAGCCTAATCACGTCGAGATTCTCTTCACCCGGGATACCGAAAATATACTCAACACCCTCGTTTTCCAGACAACGTATAAACAGTTCACTTGCTTTCATTCTTCAGACTCCAGCTATGATTTAAGTTCTGGACTGACTTCTAGTTTTTGCCTGGCGACGCTGTTTACCGGCCGGTGATCTGTCTGGATAAAACTCATCCAATGGTACAGATTTGCCGTTATCCTGGACCACTCGACAATGAAATCGGCCCAACTGGCGTGGCTCCTTTACACCGCAGGAATGCGCGATAATGCCGAGCTCGTATTCGATCTGATCCTGGAAACAGGCAACACGTTCGGCTTTATTTACCGGATCAAGCCCACGCTGCAATTTCGGATCATGCGTGGTGATACCGGTGGGGCAGGTGTTTTTATTGCATTTCAGAGCCTGAATACAGCCCAGAGAAAACATAAATCCACGCGCCGAGGTACAAAAGTCCGCACCCATACACATAGCCCAGGCAACGTTAGCAGGGTTGATCAGCTTGCCCGAGGCAATCACCTTGATGCGCTCGCGTAAATTATGTGTACACAGTGTATCGACTAACAGCGGTAGACTTTCTCTAAGCGGTAACCCTACCTCGTCGATAAGCGGCATCGGCGCGGCGCCAGTTCCACCTTCAGCACCGTCGACGGTAATAAAGTCGGGCGCTGACTCGACTCCTCGAAAATTGATGCACTCACAGAGGTCATCGAGCCATCCATAAGCTCCAATAACGCACTTAAATCCGACAGGACGGCCTGTTATGACCCGAATCCTGCCAATCATGTCGAGTAAATCCTCGACCGAATTGATATCAGGATGACGATTCGGACTAATTGAGTCCTGACCAACTTCGATTCCACGGATTTCCGCTATTTCATCGGTAACCTTGTCGCCAGGCAGTATCCCACCTTTACCAGGCTTAGCTCCCTGGCTTAGCTTGATCTCAAACATTTTCACCTGATCATGCTCAGCCAGCTTCGATAATTTTTCATCACTGAGATTACCGTCGAGATCTCGGGCACCGTATTTTGCAGTACCAATCTGTACAACCAGATCACAACCTGCCTTAAGATGATAAGGAGACAATCCACCTTCACCGGTATTCATCCAGCAGCGGGCTTTTTTCGCACCATTTGCAAGTGCCGTTACAGCGGGAACTGAAAGAGCACCATAGCTCATCCCGGAGATGTTATACAGCGAGCGAGCTGCATAAGGTTTTTTCGCATGAGGTCCAATTATTATTTCACCGGGAGGCACAGCATCTGCGCCGAGAGCAGGAAATGGGCAATTGACAAAAAGAATAGTTCCTGTCGGTCTCAGGTCTCGTGTAGACCCGAAAGCGACCGTGGTATCAACATGCTTTGCAGCCCGATACACCCAGGATCGCTGGGCACGATTAAACGGTAGTTCCTCTCTGTCCATAGAGAAAAAATATTGCCGGAAAAATTCACCGAGGTGTTCGAAAAAGTAACGAAACCGACCAACAACTGGATAGTTACGACGGATCGCCTGTTTGGTTTGCGTGACATCAATAATATAGATTACAATCAATGCAATGATGCCGAGGAAAAGCAGCAACACCATTAACACTGCTGCTATTGAAAAAAAACCAGACACGAAATTATCTACGCTTTCGCCAACAAAAGGTAAATCCATATATTCCCCGCTTGTTATTCTTTGATGACTCAGCCCTTAGGATAATCAAAGACATAAAAAATGAGAACTATAATTATTTTACAAAAGTTTACAAAATCCAATTTGGAAAAAAACAGGAATATGATAGTGTTCTCCGGTCTTTTTTAGATCATATCGGGCAATTTGATATAAAACTGAACGAGTCAATTAATAGCCAAAACTTTTAGGAGTCCTCATGGAAAATATAACAAACTGGGTGTCAGATCATGGCATAGACTGGGGTATAAAAATTGCAATTGCTATTGCAATTTTCATCATTGGTAAGATGCTAGCGAAAATAATTGCAAGCATTGTAAAAAAGGCCTTACAAAAAACTGGCACTGACACAATGCTAGTCAATTTTCTCGGCACAATTACCTATAGCGTATTATTTATCGCAGTAGTACTTGCAGCAGTTGATTCCCTCGGAGTCAATGTTACCTCACTGATGGCGATACTTGGTGCTGCCGGACTTGCTGTCGGTCTGGCATTGAAAGATTCTCTGTCGAACTTTGCTGCTGGCGTCATGATTATTATTTTCCGGCCATTTAATATCGGTGATTTTATCACTGCTGGTGGATGTTCCGGGGTGGTCGACGAAATAAGCCTGTTCGTTACCCTGATGCATACCGGTGACAACCAACGTATCATCGTACCGAACTCGGCTATTTTAGGTGGCAATATCACCAA
>JAAEOZ010000787.1 GCA_024222685.1 Gammaproteobacteria bacterium
CACTATATGACACTGATGCGGTTACGTCTGTTTCGACGCTGCTCTATCCAAACCGGACGGCTACCTTGATCGGTTCATCGGGTGCTGGAAAATCCACCCTGATCAATCATCTTGCCGGGAAAAACATCAGGCAAACCCAGGCGGTCGGGAAAAGGGTCGGAAAAGGTCGGCATACAACGACGAGCCGTGACCTGTTTCTTCTGCCCGGGGGCGGAATGGTAATTGATAATCCGGGCATCAGGGAAATCGGCCTATCGAGGCAAGTAACTGAAAGTACTAGCGCATTTCCTGATATCGAAGCATTAGCCGGACAATGCAGGTTCAGCAATTGTACGCACACCTGCGAACCTGGATGCCGAGTGCTTGAAGCGATAGACACAGGAGAAATTTCTTCCAGACGGCTTAACAACTATATCAAGCTGAACAATGAGCTCAATTATACTCGTGAGCGTCAAAACAAAAGCGCCGACAGAGTGGAAAAAGAACGCTGGCAGCATATTTCTAAAAAAGTGAAAAATTTGAAAAACAGGAGAAGTCAACAATGGAAATAATGTATGCAAAACCAACGCATAAACAAGACCTGCAGGATCTCCACCTGTTGCTTTCGGAGCGGCTAACAGTGGTATCATCGGCACTGTAAAGGGAAAAATCCGATGCGCCGAAACTTTGCACCAGCCTGAACATTGGCGGGAATAAGCGAGTGGC
>JAAEOZ010000788.1 GCA_024222685.1 Gammaproteobacteria bacterium
CATGGATTGATTTGGCCGATTTCAGGATTTGATCGAGGCACTCACGGATTCCATCATAGACTTCGTTCTCGAACAGACCTGTTGTCGAGTATCGCTTTCGATAGTGTGCAATCGCAATTTCGGCAGATTCTTCATTACCACATAGTTGCCTGAATGTGTCATGGAGTGGTGGACCGATGTGGGATTCCAGTGCGATATCCTGATCACATTCGATTTCGAGTTTCGATAAGGCAAATCGAACGCATTTAACGAAGCCTTCCTTCGGATCAGTTAATGTGCCATCCAGGTCGAATAAAAAGTGCATAGCAAGGCAAACTCGAACCGGGTGCAGAAAAATGCAGACGGGTGCGGCTTCAGGGCGATTTTATCGCCGCGTTTTAGGCTACTTACCAAACAAATCTCCACGCCTGTCATGTGCTGCTCCTGAGGTGGCTTTGAATCCTGAAAAGTATCGGAAAAGTGCAGATTCGGCAACAATTGGAGGTCTGTAAGACAGGTAATTCAGCAGTTAGAGATATACATTTCTGCCTGTACCGCAAACGGGTTTGAATCCGTTCCCTCCAGGCCTGGCCTGCTATACTGACATTGATCTGTAGTCACTGCATAATGAATTTTGAGCGAATCGGCCGAAGCTGCCGCTTTGTCATGTAGTCAGGTTAACAGAAGTGCTATTTCAAACCATGCTCGATCATATAATTCTTCAGTTCGTGGTGATTTTTGCCGGTGCGGCCGGGCTTGCTACGCTGTTCCTGTTTTTGAAGCAGCCGATCATTCTTGCCTACATTGTGCTGGGTATCCTGGTCGGTCCGAAGGGACTGGGGCTGATTAACGACGCGGAGCAAATTGAACAACTTGCACATACCGGCATTGTCCTGCTGTTGTTTCTGATAGGTCTTAATTTTCAACCGGCCAAACTCGTCGGATTGCTCGGACGTGTCGGCATCGTAACCCTGGCAACCTGTTTCCTGTTCATGCTACTGAGTTTTGTAGCAGCCCTGGCGTTGGGCTTCCCGCTGATCGACAGTTTAATCGTCGGTGGGGCGCTAATGTTCTCGAGCACCATTGTCAGCCTGAAGTTAATACCGACAACACAATTACATCATCACCATGTGGGCGAGGTGATGATCAGTGTGCTGTTGTTGCAGGATGTGATAGCCATCATGCTCATTGTGCTGGTTACTGAAGGTGGCATGGACAACCTTATGTTATCGGTCACTCTGCTGTTGCTCAAACTGCTCGTTCTCAGTGTGTTGTCATTCATTTTTGTCAAATTTGTCATCACAAAATTATTGTTAAGGTTTGATGTAATAAAAGAACATACCTTCGTCATGGCGTTGGGCTGGGGTTTGTTTGTTGCGGGCACGGCTAAAATGCTGGGTCTGTCTCTTGAGATGGGAGCCTTCATCGCGGGTATAAGCCTGGCAACAGTGCCCATTGCATTGGTGATTGCCGAAGAGCTGAAACCATTGCGTGATTTCTTCCTGATCCTTTTTTTCTTTTCGATTGGCGCGGAATTTGATTTGGTGGTTTCGCGCGAACTCATTGTGCCCGGACTCATTATTTCCGTACTGTTGATGGCAGCAAAACCGGTGATTTTTAACTGGGGATTTAAAGCGATTGGGGAAAAATCGCAAAACTCGGCTGAGCTGGGTATCAGGTTAGGACAGGCCAGTGAATTTTCACTGCTAATCGCTTTTAGCGCTCTGGCCTCAGGATTGATAGAAGAGCGATCCTCATATCTTATTCAACTGGTTGTCGTGCTGACCTTTGTTGCATCGACCTACTGGGTGGTAAGCGCATACCCGACACCTATTTCATATAAGCGCGGTCAAAGAAAAGATTAGTGATTGCTTGCTCGTTGATATCAATCTGAATAACCAGAAGATCGATATCTCCGTCGGAGCTATTGAGAAGTCCATGTTTCCCACCTGCGGGATTCAGGATCATGTCGCCTTTTTTAACAGTAACTTCTTCACCATCGATCGTCATCAAACCTTCTCCCTCTAGCCCGCATTTCTCACCACCCTTCTACTGCGACGACGCTATGCCGTACCCTGCCTGCATTTGGCTCGGTCAGAGCTCTCGACATAGTCCTGAACCTACGGATTCAGGATAGTGTCAACTATGCCTGCGCACCCTCTGAACATTGGTTGCCGGAAACTGCAAGCAATGTTCGGAGTGGTCGCAAAATACAGGCAGGGCACGACCTTTCGTCTTCTCCCAGATTTCGTACAATGCGACCTCGCCGGTACCTCCATGCGATCTTTCCTGTAACTGTCTATTTGTGGCGAGAAAGTTTTTAATCATCGGTTGTTTGCAATGTCCTCGCAGGCATTGGCGACCTCGTGAGCCTGGTCTATCAGTGTCGCTTTCATACCGCGTTGCTGATTAATTCCAGGCATTTTTCCTTGATATTTTCCGGCAGAGGACAGGCTCTTCTTTCATTCCTGTCAAGGTGGACCGCGACCAACTCAGTTGTGGCGACTTCTGATCCGCTTTCCGCATTGTACATAACATGACAAAACTTAATGGTCTTATCCCTGGTTTCAAGAATTTTAGACTTCACAACAAGAAGATCGCCAGCCACGACTTCAGCCAGGTATTTTGTGGTCTGTTCAAGCGCGGCCATTCCCTTATCATTTTTTCGCATGTATTCAGAGTTGATACCCACTGCCGAAAAGAGGTGCCAGGTGCCTTCATCGAATTTCGATGTGTACCACTGCACATTCATGTGACCCATGTGATCCAGTTGGTTTGGGTATACAACCCCTCGATAAGTCTCAATCATGAATACACCCCATTTGCTGTTTCAGGATATGCCACATAAGGGAACGAAACCAGAAGAGTAGCGACCAGGGCACGCAGATGCCGGTTTTGCACGGCCTGTCGGGTGATGAATTTCAGTCTGATGTAATTGCATAAAGATAGGTGGAAAAAGACCCAGCTTAGTCCGATTGCCAGAATGAGAAAAGGTTTCTTCATGGTTTCACCACTATTGCTCAGGTCACCTGAATTAGTTCACTGGTCTGGTGAAATGCTTCTAAACAATATAAAAAACAAGTTGAGTTTGACGGTTGGGCCTGGGCAGCATTCAGCTTGCCCGATGCCGTCGCGAACTGTTCCATGCGGGTATCAACAACACAAGTACCAGTGCAGATAGTACCAGTAGCAGGGCGATCATGTCAGTGAGACCGACTGGTTCGTCGAGAATAACATGGCTCGAATAGACACCGATGACCGGTATCATCAGGGTACCGATAGCGG
>JAAEOZ010000789.1 GCA_024222685.1 Gammaproteobacteria bacterium
AGAAGATCGACTGGCGCAATATCATATCGCCAGTTATTTAGGAATCACTCCGGTGGCACTCAGTCGTATTCGCCGGCGCTGATTGGACCATTTATTAACCTGGTATAATGAGGTCAGTATCTTTTAGTCAAATACTGAACAGTTCTGATCACGGGTGGTGCAACCGGCATCGGATATGCACTGGCGAAACAATTTGTTGCCAACCAGAACAGGGTCATTATCTGCGGGCGAAGTCAGGAAAAACTCGACCTGGCCAAATTGGTACTCCCTTCTATCGAAACGATTCGCTGCGATATCAATTGTGCTAATGAATGTCCTGCGATCATTTTTACCGGTTCAGCCTTAGGTATCGTGCCAAAATATGAAGTGCCAGTTTATTCAGCAGCGAAGGCGGGCATTCATAGCTTTGTGCAATTACTGAGACATCAATCAAAACCAGATGGCGTCCGCGTTCATGAAATTTTCCCAGAAGTAGTCATTACCCCAATGACCCGGCATAGAAAAAATGAAAACATGATGGATCCGGATGAATTCGCAACGACCGTCATCAAACAGCTGGTTGCTGACAACCAAAATATCTACATAGGGCGGACAAACTCGTCAGGAACGAGTTTCGCATGATAGCACCATTAAACTCCGCATACTATGCGGAGCTTAACCTTGCCATTGCGGAGATTAGCGATCATAATATCCGCATATTATGCGGAGTTTGTTGAGTGTACATTTGGAAACAAAATGACTGGCCTAACCTTACCTGGGATGAAAGCAAGCTTGCGACATTGCTGGCGAAAGTTTCCAGAAAACAAGGCCACCTACTTGGAAAGATGGAATCCCTGGGCTTTGAACTCCAAAAGGAAGCGCATCTGAGCATTTTGACAGAAGATGTCGTCAAGTCATCCGCTATTGAAGGCGAGAATCTAGATCCTGAGCAGGTGAGATCATCGATAGCACGACGGCTTGGTATGGATATTGGCGGTCTCGTGCCAGCGAACCGCGATGTCGAAGGCATCGTTGAAATGATGCTTGATGCCACGGGGAATTACAGCAAAAAGCTGACCGAAAAACGTATTTTTGACTGGCACGCCTCACTTTTCCCGACAGGGCGAAGCGGCATGAGCAATATTATTGTCGGTAACTGGCGCGATGATAGTAGCGGTCCCATGCGTGTTGTTTCCGGAGCTATTGGTAAAGAGAAAATCCATTACGAAGCACCATCGGCAAAACGAATTCCAGCGGAAATAAAAGCATTCTTAAAATGGTTTTCCAGCCCAGGGGATATTGACCCGCTAATTGCTTCAGGCCTCGCGCATTTGTGGTTTGTTACAATCCATCCGTTTGAAGACGGCAATGGCAGGATCGCGCGAGCCATCGCCGACATGTCGCTTGCTCGAACGGAAAACTCAGATCAGCGATTCTACAGTATGTCGGCACAAATACGTTGTGATCGTAATGACTATTACACCATGCTGGAGCGAACTCAAAAAGGTGACCTCGATGTCACGGGCTGGATGGAGTGGTTCCTGAACTGTTTAGATCGTGCCATTGAAGGGGCACAGGGGATATTACGCGCTGTTCTCAATAAGGCGCAATTTTGGGATCGATTTGCAAAAGAGCCGCTGAACCAGCGCCAGGTTAAAATTCTAAACAAGCTACTTGATGGCTTTGAAGGAAAACTCACCACATCGAAGTGGGCAGAGATTGCAAAATGCTCGCAGGATACCGCCTACCGTGACATTCTGGACCTGCTCGATCGGGACATTCTCCAGAAGGATCCCGGTGGTGGGCGCAGTACGAGTTATTCGCTGATGAGTTTTTGATCAACAGTCGAATAATCGAACCGGTCCGCGTTCGGCACCGACACGAAGATTTTCAGTCACCGCACTCAGTGAAATCTACAGACCAATGGATTATGAGCCAGAGTCACGTCTCGATTACGCTCCTGTAAGTTGAAGGTTTGTAAAGGCTATCCTTTTGCAATTTTCTGAATTGGCTCCAATCCGACTGACCCCGAAACCTTCGAGCCCCAGGAAGGTGAAAGAGCGTTAGGTGTACTGTCCCGAATGGCACTAAGTTAAGCCCTCTCAGCA
>JAAEOZ010000790.1 GCA_024222685.1 Gammaproteobacteria bacterium
CCGGAGTTGCACGGTCCGTTGCTCTCCAAGGGCGATTTGCCGCCGGCCGCGCCCATCAGGCTTATCGACGTCCCTCGACTACAGGGTGGCTTTGGCGGCGCTGGTTTGCGCAAAGGTTGGCGATGAAGTCCCTTTCGCGAATCGGAGAGTGGGCTACGGTGAGATTAACTCCGGTTAAATGGATAGCCCGGTGATTAGTTTTGAAAGAAACCACGCAGTAGTGTTCGGTATTGGGATATTAACTGCTGCCGTATGGTCATTTGGCTTTAGCAAATTACATTATTTTGTATATCAGGCATTAGGTAGCCCAGAGGATCCAACAACAATTTTATGGGCCTCGCTTATTATTCAGTCATTCTTAATGGGTGCAATTCCAGGCGCGCTTATTCCTTTTGTTTCGCATCATGCCACTCTATCCAATGCTTTGGTGTTTCTGCTAGCGATATGTGCGTTTGTTTTATTAATGCCTCTAATATTTGGTGGGGTAGAATCTGTCATAGGGCTAATCACTAGCTATGGTTTGTGGGCTTTTATTATTGGAGCAATCGTTGGTTGTCTTGGTGCAGGCTATGCGAAAAATGCCACATAACCAGTCACTCCAGCCGACCCGAAAACCGCTACGCGGTTTCCGGTCGGCTGAGTTCGGTCGTTATGTGCAATAGGCAATTTGCTATTTCTGTAGTTATCATGTATGATAACTGAATATGAAATAGAAAATTACATTTTTCAATGAAAGAGTAGAGTCAGAAACAGTAGCCTTCCCTGAAGGGATTCTGGCTAATTTCTTACACATAGCAGAAATGATTGAGGAATTGGGGCCAAATCTTGGTC
>JAAEOZ010000791.1 GCA_024222685.1 Gammaproteobacteria bacterium
GAACCTGTACAACGAGCCGGACCATTTGTGATGAATACTCGCGAGGAGCTCAACCAGGCATACCAGGACTATCAATCCGGCAATTTTTAAAGCACCAGCTCAGGGGACAACCAAATATGAGTAAACCAGTCATCGCGGACAACAGGCCAGTTAAAGTGAATCTGACAAAAGGAGAAGATAATTACTTCTGTGTCTGTGGAAGATCGGCCAACCAGCCCTTTTGTGACGGATCGCATGTCGGCACTGATTTCTCACCAAAGACTTTTGCTGCAGAAGAAGATGGCGAGGCCTATTTATGCGCCTGTAAACACACTGCCAACGCACCCTATTGTGATGGCTCGCACAAAGGATTTAGTGATCAACAGGTCGGTCAGGAAGGGCCGGGGCTAACTTTAGATTCTGCCGCTCCGCCTGTTGCCAGTGCAACAACTGAAGAGCCCACCGTCACTTACATCCATCAGCTCGCCAGGGAGGGTTTATCCAGACTGGGACACCACGGACAAATGACTTCAATGGGTGTCCCACGTCACCTGTTACCGCATTGGGATGATTTACAAATCATGGCCGCGCAAATGGCAACTAAGCCGTTAATGGAAGACCATAGTGTGGGTACAGAGCTGATTATCGGGCCGGAAGCAAAAAAACCCCTGGTGCTGAAAATTCCATTATTTGTATCCGACATGAGCTTCGGCGCACTATCTGAAGAAGCCAAATTGTCTCTGGCCAAAGGCGCAGAAATGGCCGGCACCGGCATCTGTTCAGGCGAAGGCGGTATGTTGCCCGAGGAGCAGCAAGCCAATTCCCGCTATTTTTATGAATTGGCCAGCGCTGAATTTGGTTACCGAGAAGAATTGATAAACAAGATCCAGGCTTTCCATTTCAAAGGTGGACAAGGTGCCAAAACCGGCACCGGCGGACACTTGCCTGGTAACAAGAATAAAGGCAAAATTTCACAGGTTAGGGAGATCCCCGAAGGTGAACCTGCGATATCGCCACCCACTTTTAAAGAGCTTTCCTCGTCATCAGATTTCAGGCGATTTGCAGATCGGGTCAGGGAAATTTCCGGCGGCATTCCGGTGGGCTTCAAACTCAGTGCAAACCATATCGAAAAAGACATCCAGTTTGCATTAGATGCCAGTGCAGATTACATCATATTAGACGGTCGAGGTGGCGGCACGGGCGCAGCACCCGAAATTTTTAGAGATCATATCAGTGTACCCACTATACCTGCACTGGCACGTGCTCGTCGTTATCTTGATGAACAGGCCGCCAGTGGCCGTGTCACGCTGATTATTACCGGTGGACTGCGGGTGCCTGTTGATTTCGTCAAAGCGCTTGCACTCGGTGCCGATGGAATCGCAATTTCGAATAGCGCCATGCAGGCTATTGGCTGTGTAGCCGCAAGAATGTGCAATACCAATAATTGTCCAGCAGGCATCGCCACCCAGAAAGCCGATCTTCGCCAAAGACTAGATGTAGAAAAGTCGTCAAAACAGTTGCATAATTTTTTTAACGCTTCCGTCGAATTAATGCAGGTAATGGCGAGAGCATGCGGACATGATGATTTAGGCAAATTCAACAAAGATGATCTGGCAACATGGCACCGTGAGATGGCATTGCTGTCAGGTGTGAAATATTCTGGTTTAAATTCAAATTAAGAGAGAAAGTTTTTCTTTGAGGCGAGTATGGCACAGAAGGCATCAATGAATTTTCCAAACTCCTCGTCTGAAATAGTTAGAGGCGGGTCAATTCGAAATAACGAACCTCTGTTACACACAATAAACCCCTGTTCTATAAGTTCATCGAATACCTCATCTCCTAGCTGTTCGTTAACCAGGTCTACGGCGAACATTAACCCCTTTCCCCGAACACCGAGAACAATTTTATTATCAACAAGCCTGTTAAGCTGAGATAGAAAATATTTTCCCTTTTTTTCTGCTTCGGAGACCAAATTATCGTCATCTATTACCTGTATGACTTCCCGCACGACAGCCGCGCCTAAAGGGTCATTCTGGTGGGATTGCGAGTATTTGAAGGGCTTCTCCTCCAGCTCTTTTACTAACGCAGAACTTAACACAGCGACGCTGACGGGATACCCATTGCCAATACCTTTACCGATCGAGATCATATCGGGTTCCATGTCATAATGTTGATAACCAAACCATTTTCCTGTACGCCCAGTTCCCGTAGTTACTTCATTGGCAATAACTTTCCCATTATTGTTCCGCACTATATCCACCATATTTCGAATCATTGCCCTCGGCGGAAATCTGACAAATCCGGAGGCACTTCCGGGTTCGAGTAAAAATTCGGTTATATCTCCAGGAATACTCTGCAACTTATCACAACCAGGATCACACTCATTTTGTTTCGGGCAGGTCTCACATTTTCGCCAATCAAAAATATGCCAGTCTTCATTTCTATTGATGACCGCGCTATATGATCCGAGATAAGCATCGTGCAGAACGAGGGTTCTGGTTCTCCCCATAACATGTCTCGAAATCTGTCGTAGTATCTCAATTGCTTCGCTTCCAGAGCAAAGGAATACACATTTTCCACCGGGAAGGTCTGTTATTGACAGGATTGCTTTTGCTGCTTCATCAAGGATTTCACTGGAATAACAAAATCCGGCATGCATTATGGATTTAATCTGGCTGTTAATTACTTTGTTAATCCTGCTATTTTTGTGGCCCAGAGCTGTGCACCATACTCCTGATTCCAGATCCATATATTGTTTCCCATTTTCATCAAATAGATACACGCCTTCACTATCTACTATGTTTGGGATTTTCAGGTCATGCCCGCTGCAGTTGAGCACATTATCCATTTTTTCAATCCTGGTCAGTTAGAACGCTATTGTCACACTGGTTCCTGGTTTTTGTATAAACTATTAGTCGGCACCATAGTAACCGGCGCGCACGCAGGCGCCAATAAAATTACAAATAAGGCGTTCAGCATGGATCATCGTTGTATTCCCGACATCATGCTGAGGTGCTATCTCTACGATATCCATGCCCAACACTCTTCCTTTATTTACCAGTTTATGCACTAACTTTCGGATCTGGATCCAGCATAAGCCACCCGGCGTCTGCGCCATAACGGCGGGCATAATGGTTGGATCCAGCCCATCTGCATCAATAGTTAAATAGTATGGCCCACCATCCGGAATCCGATCAATAGTCGCATCAATACCAATATCATGCATCTCATAAGCATCGATGATCGTTGCTCCATAGCCTAAAGCATCATCAACCTCGGCGGTACGCGCACTTCCAATTCCTCTTAATCCAATTTGTACAATTTTGTCGATCCACGGCATTTCCGACGCTCGACGAACTGGACTTGAATACCCCTCAGTTTCTCCATTGATTTCATCCCGCCAATCCAGGTGCGCATCCACATGCACCAGAGTTATTTTAGATTCAAAAACCTCTAATGCACGCATAACAGGAATTGGCACGCCATGATCACCCCCTAGCGTGATCAGGGTGACATTTTGACTAAATATCTCTCGGGCGGCCTGCTCCGCACGAATGTAGTGTTGCCTGTGATCAGACATATCGGCTGTCACATTTCCACAGTCCACCACTTTTATATCTTTGTTATCCAGTAGCGGTCCCCGTAGATCCCAGTCAAAATGATTCAGGGTATAGGCTATGTCGTTTTTGTTTGTAAACTGGCGAATCGAGTCCGCTGCACGACTTTGATCATTGGCCATGGCACCCGGTGAATACGGCATTCCAAAAGGAATGCCAAGAATCGCTATATCGGCTTCTAAATTTTCCAGTTCGCTGACAAAAGGAAAATCTAAAAAAGTACAGGGAGACTCGTCTGGTAATTCAACTAACGCGAAGTTGGTC